>CAYLWG010000094.1:0-10782 GCA_964387235.1 uncultured Dehalococcoidales bacterium | reverse complement strand
CAATGGAACTGTCCGTAAGCGAGGTAACTCTCGGCGGGCACCACATGTACACCGGCATCGTCAGGGACATCACCGAGCGTAAGGCGTCGGAAGAGTTCATTAAGAAGAGTGAAGAGGCCAAAGAATCTTTGCTCAACGCCATCCCCGATCTTATGTTCCGCATTAGTGGCAAAGGAAAAATCCTCGCCTATCGGGCCGCTGAAAACTCGGATGATTATGTCTCGCCGGGAGAGTTGTTCGTCGGGCGGTCGATAGAAGAGGCCATGCCGGGAGAATTTGCCGAGCTGGCAAAAACGAAAATAGCGGCGACCCTGGAAACCCAGGCGGCTCAGACTTTCGAATACCGGATGCCGGTGCCGATCAAAAGCAAGAACTTCAGAGATTTCGAGGCCAGAGTCCACGTGAGCGGGCCCGACGAGGTTTTGGTCCTCATCAGAGACATCTCAGAACGACGCGCCGTCGAACGAATGAAGGAAGAGTTCGTTTCCACTGTCAGCCACGAGCTACGGACGCCGCTCACATCCATTCGTGGCGCACTCGGTCTGTTGGATGGGACGATGCTGGTCGATGCTTCCAAGCAGGTCAAACGGATGCTGCAGATCGGCATCAGCAATACCGATCGCCTGTCACGCCTGATTAACGATATTTTGGATCTCGAACGACTAGAGGCCGGAAAGACTGAGCTGGAGCTGGAAGAATTCTTGGTTGCAGACCTGGTTGAACGGACTATCGAGAGCCTTCAGGTGCTGGCCAACGATGCCGGAATCAACCTGTCGGCCGATATCGATGAAATGACCCTTGTTGCCGATAACGACAAGGTGACACAGGTACTCACAAACCTGGTAAGTAACGCCATCAAATTCTCCGAAAAAGGACAGCCGGTAAACGTGACTGCAACGATTTCAGATGAAGAAATTAAGATTTCTGTTATCGACGAAGGGCGCGGAATTCCTGAGGACAGTCTTGATTCCGTCTTCGGCAGGTTCCAGCAGATAGATGCTTCAGATTCCAAGCAAAAAGGCGGAACGGGCCTTGGGCTCGCCATCTGCAAGGGCATTATCGAACTACATGGCGGCAGGATATGGGCGGAAAACAACCCGGGGCCTGGCAGTAAATTCGTTTTCACCCTGCCGCGCAATGCCAGCCAGAATGATGATAGCTCCGGGCTGGAAAACGTGAAGGCCGCGTGACTTCGACAGTACACAAACGGTCGAAAAAACAGAAAGTTAATTTGGAAGTGAGCAAAATGAAATACGGGAATGGGAAGCCAGTAATGAGGAGCGACGCTTCGTTTACCACTTGTCACGCCGCCGACGCCAGCAAGTGGAAGAGGGAAAGTCATGCCATCTAAGAAGCTGCACTCTCTTCTATTGATCGAAGATGATTCCGACCTGGCCGACGTGATGATCCAGTCTTTATTCGGACTGGATATCGATATAACTCACGTCACCCGGGCGGGCGATGGAGTCAATTCGGTCGACGAAAGCCGTCCGGATATCCTTGTGCTTGATCTTGGCCTTCCAGACTTTAACGGCTGCGAAGTTATTACACAGTTGCGCGACCGTGGTTTCTCGGATCTTCCATTGATTATCTACACGGTTCGAGATCGCAAGGCGGGGGACATGGAAAAGATGAAGCTCGGGCGCACTCACTACCTGACCAAGAGCCAGGTTTCGCTGGGTGAACTGAGGACGATCATCGCAGACATTATTCAGGGTGCTGCTTAGCCAGATATGGAAATTGAGAGGCAAAACATGGCGATCAGACGCGTGCTTTTAGTCGATGATGAACCACATATCAGAGAAATTATCGGTACTACTCTGGAACTGATTGGAGGGTGGGAAGTGATAGTGGCCGAAAATGGCGCTCAGGCCATCGAGGTCGCCCGCACCCATTCGCCTGATCTCATCCTGCTCGACGTGATGATGCCGGATATGGATGGGCCAACAACACTTGGCAACCTGCGCGAAGACGATGCCACGAAGCACATTCCTGTCATCTTCATCACTGCTAAAGTCCGACAGTCCGATATCGATCGGTTCATGGGAATGGGTGCGCTCGGAGTGATAGCCAAGCCGTTCGATCCTATGACGCTCACCGGTTACATCGAACAGTTACTGTGGAACAACGCCGCATGACTTCACGCCAACGGCCACCAGACCGACCAGTTTTCACGGATTTCCAAGATTCCCCAGATTTCAAGGAAGAAACCATCACCCGGCGGGTATCTCACATGCTTGAGCCAGATCAGCAATCAAAATCAAAAAATACCAAAACCTCTGTGCCCGATGATAGCCACGAACGAACTACCGTTGCGCATTTAGAAGAGCTGATAGCGTCGCTCTGGCGGCAGAATCGCGAACGGGTTCTGGGCGATATCCAGACCCTGGAAAACACCGTCACGTCCTGGCTTTCGGAATCGCTTCAACCGGAAGAACGCAGGGCAGCCGAGCGTATCGCACACAAACTTGCGGGCGGGCTTGGCACTTATGGTTTTATGGAAGGTTCCCGGCTGGCGAAAGAAATTGAGCTTGCGCTGGAGGGAGACGAAGACCCTGACCAGCACGAGATGCTCAACATCTGTGCAACAGTTCTCAGCCTGACAGAGGAAATGCAGAAGGAACGGGCTCCGCAGTTGGGGATTCCGACCACAACGGACTCTGCCAGAGTGGAACCAGGCACAGATGCCAATCGAGACATTGGTTCCACTCCGTTCGGGGTAGAACCGCCGACATCAGAACAGCCATCCGCCGCCGAGTACCCGGCATTTCCTGAAAACGCCCCGGACTGGCAGGAACCATCACCCCAGAGCGAGCATGTCGATATCGTTGTTGTAGATGATGATCCGATTCTGGTTGAACTGCTTGTGCAGTCGCTAAAAATCCGCGGTTACGAAGTCCGCTCGCTTAACGATGGTCAGGCCGCGGTAGAACAGCTCGCCGGTCAGCCTCCACTACTTAGTGCCAGGCTGATTGTCCTTGATGTCGACATGCCAGGAATGGACGGACTAAGCGTACTAACAAGGTTGTCCAGGGAAAAAGTGCTTGCCGATACACAGGTTCTGATGCTCACGGCCCGAAGCACAGAAACGGAGATGCTGCGGGCTTTCAAGCTCGGCGCAAAGGACCATGTTTCCAAGCCGTTCAGTCTCCCGGTTCTAACCGAGCGAGTGCGCAGGTTGCTCGGAGATTAAGCATGCAAATGCTCCCGAACGTCGTCTGGTTAGTGGCTGTTTTTTCTATTCTGCCAGTGGTGCTGCTAACGGTGTACCTCGCAGTTGTCACACAACGGGCACTCTGGAAAAAATGGGATATGGACAGTCTGGATTGGGCCAGGGCGGCAATGCTAACCGCTGCGACGGGTGAAGCCCTATCGTCCGGGGAGAAGAGACGGCTTGCGGTGCTTTCTCCGCCGGTGCTGGCACGGCTATTAAACGAATTCGCCGGTGTATTTGCCGGCCCACAATCGGAAAACTTGCGGATGCTTGCCGAAGACATCGGCCTGGCGGAACACCTGAGACGCCGGTGCAAGAGCAGGCTGTGGTGGCGGAGACTTGAAGCAGTCCGCACATTTAGCCTCCTGAATGCTGGGAGCGAAGCGGTAGCTCCCTTACTTGACGATCACAACGACAACGTTCGCTACTACGCGATCGAATGGGCTTCGGGTTCGAAATCAGAGGCGATTGCCCAACGGCTCATCGACAGGCTGGTGATGGGCGATCGATTTTGTAGATACGCACTCGAAGATTCACTTGCGCGGATGGGAAAGAGAGCGTCCAGTCTCATCAGGGCACAACTTGAGGAACTCTTGGACGACGAACAGGCGACAGTGGCCTTGCTGGAAGTTGTGGTATTGATAGCCGAACCCGGTTGCGAGGAAATTGCCCAGCGCCTCAGTTCGCATCCGTCTTCAAGGATCCGTGAACTCTGCGCCGAACTGTTTGTAAGACTGGGCGGTGACGATGCAACAACAACCCTGGTGCAGATGCTTGATGACGATTCGTATGTGGTCAGAAAGGCTTCTGCTAAGGCGCTGGGCGATTTACAACACTGGCCCGCGGCGACCAGGATGGCAGAGTTGCTTGACGAAGCCCGCTGGCCTGTCCGCATAGAGGCGGCACTTTCACTTGCGAAGTTCGGGGCGCCCGGCATTCTTTTCCTGCGTCGTGAGGTTGCAAAAAACGGCCCCGGTGCGGGAGCAGCGAAGATGGCGCTCGACACACTGGCTATTCAGGCGGTATCCGCGGTGGCAGCATGATCCAGGCCCCAGACGGACTGCGTGCTATTTTCACGGCGATTGAACTTGGATCGATTGTTTATCTGGTACTGGTAAACAGCTTCTACCTGATGCTTTTCATTGCTGCTTCGATTCAGATTTGGAGGCACAGCCTGCTGATTCGCCGCGAACAACTGTGGCGAGCGCTCGGTTCAAGCTTCACGCCGTCGATCAGCGTGCTGGCACCCGCGTACAACGAAGAGGCGACAGTTACAGAAAGCGTGCGCGCATTGCTGTCTCTCGCCTATCCGAACCTGCAGGTGATAGTCATCAACGACGGGTCCAGAGACCGCACTCTGGAAATACTGCAATCTGAATTTGAATTGGAACCCGTTCAACCCGCGTTCTGGGAGCAGATCAGGACAATGCCAGTTCGCGGGCTGTACCAGTCGCTCAGTCATTCCGGCCTGCTCGTTGTCGATAAAGAGAACGGCGGCAAGGCCGATGCTCTGAATACCGGGCTAAATATGGCGACGGGCGAACTGGTCTGTTCAATAGATGCCGACACCCTGATCCAACCCGACGCCCTGCAACGATTGGTACGGCCATTTATGACGAATGACAATGTTGTCGCGGCTGGTGGCACTATTCGAGTTGTAAACGGCTGCACCGTGCGTAACGGCCGTGTGCAGAAAGTACGCGTTCCCAGCAATTTTCTTGCTGGCTTCCAGATCATCGAGTACTTACGGGCGTTCCTGTTCGGACGCCTTGGCTGGAACATGCTTGGCGGAAATCTGATTATTTCCGGTGCATTCGGCCTGTTCCGCAAAGACAGTGTGGTACGGGTCGGCGGGTATTCAGACGACACGGTGGGCGAGGATATGGAGCTGATCGCTGCGCTGAGGAGATCGGCCTATCATTCAGGCAATCCGGGAAGGGTGGAGTTCATCCCCGATCCCGTGGCGTGGACAGAGGTGCCGGTTGACCTGAAGATTCTTGGAAACCAGCGTGACCGATGGCACCGCGGACTCACTGATGTATTGTGGCGGTATCGCGGGTTGATATTGAATCCACGTTATGGCTCTCTCGGTCTGATCGCTTATCCCTATTTCCTGTTCGTGGAACTGGCTGCTCCCGTTATAGAGGCTATCGGGCTTATCGTGGCAATCGTAGGAGTTGCGTTCGGGCTGCTAGATGTCGAGATCGCGCTGCTGTTCTTACTCGCGGCGTATGGCTACGGTCTCGCCGTATCACTATTCGCAATTTTGCTTGATGAGATCGCCTATCAGCGTTACGCAACAGCACACGACCGTTTCAAGCTGGTCATGTGGGCAGTGCTGGAAAACTTTGGGTACCGGCAACTTACGGTTTACTGGCGTCTTCGGGGGCTGGTGAAATATATGCTGGGATCGAAGACAGAGTGGGGAACGATGGAGCGAAAAGGGTTTTCAACTCCGACAGAATGAGTTCAGGAGTTTCGCCCCGTGCATCCCTGCTGAAAACGACGGTGCGCAGCCGTGGTTTTGAGTTTATCGAGCCGAGCCTGTGGTAGGTAGTCGTGGTTACGCGCCGCTGGATGTAGTCCGGCCATGCGAACTCGTTTCTGGCTCAGTACCCGATGGTACGGTTTCGGGGGATTTTCTCGCTTTGGTTCGTAACCACTTGCGCGCTCGTGTAAAACGGCAGCAGGTCATAGCACCCAGACGCGGTGCAGCATGTTGATTGAACTGCTGCCGGGCCCAGCGAAGAAGCCGTCAACATCGATTACGATGCCGTTCGTAGAAAGCAATTCGCTGAGGCGATTTCGGTATTTAGAAAAACGGGTATGCGCTACAGCCAGAACTACGACATCGTAAGCCACTCCGTTGCCAAACGGATCGCCGATCGATTCAAAGGATGCGTCCTGTACTTCAAGCCTCTCAACAAGCGGGTCGAATACGTGTACTTTACCGAATGTGGCAGCCATGAGTTCGGCAAGGACGATGGCCTTACTGTTGCGGATATCGACCACATCTTTTTTGAAAGTAGCGCCCAGTACAAGGACAGTAGAAGTTTTCGGGTCTTTTCCTTCTGGCGCTAAGAGGTTCACTGCTTTTTCGGCAAGATATTCTGGAACTAACTCGTTTACCTGACGACCTCCCAGAATGACTCGGGGTTCGTAGCCAAGTTGTTCTGCTGTATAAGTCAGGTAGTACGGGTCGACCGGGATGCAGTGCCCACCGACAAGACCGGGCTTGTAACGATGAAAATTCCATTTAGTGGCAGCCGCATCGAACACGTCCGACGATTGAATGTCCATACGGTCGAAGATCATCGCGAGTTCGTTAAACAGGGCAATGTTGAGATCTCGCTGGACGTTCTCGATTACTTTTGATGCCTCGGCCGTCTTAATGCTCGGCGCAAGGTGGGTTCCCGCTCGGGCAATCAGGCCATAGGTGTCGTTCACAACCGTCGCCACTTCTGGGGTCTGGCCCGAAACAACCTTGATCACCGTTTCAAGCGTGTGTTCCGGATCACCGAAGTTTGTCCGCTCCGGCGAATAGCCAAGAAAGAATCCTTCGCCAGATGCCAGCCCCGATTCGCTCTCGATAATCGGGCCACAAAATTCTTCGGTACATCCGGGATATGTGGTCGATTCATACACGATTATCGGCGCTGGCAAGCTTTCGGAACGTCGCCGCAACTGGCGACCGATCGCCCTGCTGGCCGATTCAAGCAAGCTAAGGTCGGGTTTGTGATCTTCAGTCACGGGGGTTGGAACCGTTACCACGATGAACTCAGCGTCTGCTATGCACGATGCGTCCGCCGTCAGAATCAGTCTGGACGACGTAATTTCCGCCCAAACCACTTCACGATTTCGATCTTTTCCCGCCTTCAGATCATCTATTCGAGAAGCATCAACATCGAACCCGGTCGTCGGTAGTTCCTTTGAAAACGCCAGCGCCAGTGGCAAACCGACGTAGCCGAGACCAACGACGGTCACGTTACGTGGCATCGCCCAATCGCTAGTCATTAGAGAAAATTCCGATTCGCTGAACAGATTTACCCTGGTCACTCATCAACTCGTCGACCCCAAAATATCGAACCTGATTCCATTGGCCTTAAGTGCGCTTTCATCGAGAATACCCCTTGTATCGATGACATATGGCTGCTGATAACTGGTGTCACCACTCCCGGCAGTTGACCAATCTATTTCTGCGTAAACTGCCTCGGAATTCAGGGCAACAACAACTTCAGCCCCCGCCAGCACCGCGCCAAGATCGGTCGACGCCTCCAACGCAGGTTCGAGTTCTTTGGCCTCATCCACGGCAAGCAGATCGTGCCCGATCACAGAGGCACCCTGATCACGAAGTGCGCGATAAAGCCGGATCGAAAGCGAGTGCCGCACGTCGTTAGTACCTTCCTTGAAGGCCAGTCCCAATAACGCTATGCGCCGGTGATACAGGCTCGAACCCAGTGCCCGGGTGATTTTGTTCATAACTTCTCGCAACTGGAGTTCGTTACGTTGCAGCACTCCGTTGAGCAGCACAGGGTCGTAAGAATTTTCACCAGCAACAGTAATCAGCGCACGCAGGTCTTTATCAAGGCACGGCCCACCAAAACCAATGCCGGGTTTCAAATAGCCCGGACCAATACGCGGATCGAGCCCCAGACCGTAAACGATGTCTCCGATATTGCCGCCGACTTTTTCCGAAATACCCGCAATTTCATTTATGAACGATACGCGGGTAGCAAGATACGCATTGGCTGCGTACTTAGTCAGCTGGGCAGACGTCGGGTCGGTCTCGACGTATGGGATTGTGCGATTGGAATCAACCCAGGGAACATCCACCACCACGCTTCCATTGAGGAGCGGCGCATAAATCTCACGGAGTACCTTAAAGGCCCGCTCGGACGTAGAGCCAACGATTATCCGCGACGGGGCAAAAAAGTCGATCAGCCCGCTGCCCTCCCGAAGAAACTCCGGGTTGGAAACGACATCGAAATCTTCGCCTTCGGTCAGCTTCTGAGAGAGGATATCGACCACGACGTTGGCCGTTCCGACAGGGACCGTACTCTTCACGACGACGACCGTGTACTTCTCGATCTCGTCCCTCAACCGCTCCGCTACCGATATCACAGCAGACAGATCGGCCGCACCATCGGCAAGAGAAGGGGTTCCGACCGCAATGAACAGGGCCTCAGAACTCTGAATAGTCAGAGTCTGATCGTCGGTAAAAGATATTTGATCCCGATCAAGCAGTTGACGCAGAATCGACTCAAGACCGTCTTCGTAAACGGCTGAAGTTCCACCACGAAGCATCCCCAGTCGTCTCTGATCGATGTCCTGAGCTACTACCCTGTGTCCAAGCGCGGCAAGGCCGACTCCGGTTACGAGCCCGACATACCCCGCCCCACCGATTACACCTATATCTGTCACGGGTTTTCTTTCTACGCCTTATCGCGGCCGACACGCTTATCCTGCCCGACACGCACAGGCGCTACAGTTGGACGTCCTTCGCCCAGTCACGATTTTCCAGGTACCAGTCCACCACCGACGCTATTCCATCTTTCAGCTCGACCTGCGGCTCCCACCCGAGTAATTCACGCGCACGGCTGATATTTGCCCAGGTCGCCATTACATCGGTCGGAGGAAACGGCTGATGTTCGATTGTTGCCGTCTTTCCAAGCGCACTTTCGATCTCGCTAATAACAGCGTTCAACTGTACCGGGCTGTCCGACCCAAGGTTGATCGTCTCGTATCCAGGTCGTCGGTCTAACGCGGCAACCACACCCCTGACCACATCGTCTACGTGAGTGAAGTCCCGTTGCTGTGTTCCGTCGCCGTTCAGTTGCAGCGGCTCTCCCTCGGCAATCCACTTTACAAACCTGAAAACGCTCATGTCCGGCCTGCCCGCTGGACCGTAAACCGTGAAAAACCTGAACACCGTAATGTCAAAATCAAAGAGATGCTGGTACAGCTGGCAAAGGTCTTCAGCCGCCTTTTTCGAAGCGGCATAGGGCGAGAGCAACACGCCGATCGGGTCGTCTTCAAAAAACGGCATTTTGTTGGCACCGTAAACACTTGAAGTCGACGCTTGCAGAAAGCGAGTTACACCGGCATCTTTACATGCTTCTAACAGGTTTAAAGTACCGGTCAGGTTCGTTTCGTAATAGGCCCACGGGTTGTCGATAGACTGCCTGACGCCAGCGCGGGCCGCCAGGTTAATTACGGCATCGGGTGCAAATTCTGCGATCAGGTCGCCGACGGAACCCCGATCGGTGATATCTGCATTCATCCATTCAATCGAGCCGGGAACGAGAAGGTTTTCGACCCGCCAGTGTTTCATCTGCACATCGTAGGCGTCGCTGAGATTATCGATTCCGCGCACCTCGTGCCCCTGCTCAACAAGAAATGCAGCGACACGCGACCCGATAAACCCGGCACACCCTGTTACAAGAACCCGCAATTCTTTTTTAGCCTCACGTTTTCGTTGTTTGCCAGGCGATCCCCAAGTATTCCCAGTCGCTCGCTGGACAGGCGATTGTGGAACGGTGGTCCCTGATTAGGAAAATACGACCTGCTTTGCTCAAGTTTAGATTGCCGTCGCCTTCATTTCCTACGGCTATCGATTCCGATTGCCGCAGGCTTTCCGCGCTGCTTTGTTATTGGAACTGCTCAGAATCAACGTTTCAGCTACCGGGCACGACTGACAAGCACGCGCTTCAGCCTGTTTTCGGCGCATGAACAAGCATGGCCGAACACTTGCGTGGGCTGAACGGTAACCGCGACTGTACAACTTGCGCTATATGAACGAACCGAGTGAACCGAATGCGATGAAGTGTGACTTCCTGCCCGAAGAAGATATCGAGATGCGGATTAAACAACATCACCGCCGTTCCAAGCGGTGGTTTTTGAGCAAAATGGTGGGCCAGGGCGAACTAAGAAGGAAACACGCCGCTGTGACCTGAGGGAGTTGTTCACACATTGGAACCGTGGGGTGCCGGAGCTGACGACATGTACACAACAGAGCAACTCAGATTCATTTTAGAAACGACAATGAGCGCCGAGCAATAATTCACGCAATCAAACCAGAAATACGTGAAAATACCCAGGGCAAACTGGCGAAAATAATCCTAACGAACATCGTGGATATGCTTCGTGCCCGGTCTGGGTGCAGCAGTGACTCCGGGGACCACCGGCCAGGGCAATACCCCCACACGTTCGGCCCAGTCGTCGTATATCCGCACCATTCGCTCAAGCACTTCCGGGTAACTGCCCGAGAGGTCGCTTAGTTCCGTGCGGTCGTGCTTCATGTTGTAGAGCTCCCACCTGGTATTGCCCTCGCTAACCAGCTTCCAGTCGCCGAGCCTGACCGCACGGTTGCCCTCGTGCTCCCAGTAAATCGGGGCCGGCCTCACCCACCCGCCATTCGCGATCGCTCTAATGAAACTGTGTCCTTCAAGCTGGGTCAGATCGTGCCCGTCAATCTCGGTCGGGTACTCGACCCTGGAAATATCGTAGATCGTCGCCGCTATATCGACGACGTGAGTGGGCTCATTAACATGATGGGGCTTCTTGATTCT
>CAYLWG010000093.1:0-10828 GCA_964387235.1 uncultured Dehalococcoidales bacterium | reverse complement strand
GAACCCCGAACCTAGTGATTAAGAGTCACTTGCTCTGCCAATTGAGCTAGCCCGTCATCGTTAACAATTCAATCTGAGGACGCAGAAAGTGTCAACGCCAAACCGCGCGCGTATAGCGGCGTGATGCGTTCGCCAGGCGACCCTGACACATGGTTCTGAACTCGGATGTTGCGAGCGCACAGAGCAAATTAACTCTCAGAAGCCATTACTCCGCCGATTGACCAGTTCGACTTTTCCACGTCCTGAAAGATGATCGTGGTGGCTGAATCTGGTATCCCTGCCGTTTCCGATATTGCCTTTGTAACGGCCCTGGCAAGAGCGGCTTTCTGTTCATCGGTTCGCCCTGCATATAGCGAAATATTTACAACCGGCACTTTTTTCTCCTGAAACCTGTTTAGATATGACTGAAAATTCGTGTGGATTATAGACGCACCGCTGCCGATTAAAGCGGACGCGGCCCCGAAGAATCCCGACTCTCCCAATATAATTGTGCTGATGAAGAAATCTCGTTTGATTAGCAATGTGAGCGACAACGCGGAAATCGCCGGGCTTACCCGTGCGAGTAAAGCCGTTCGCGCCACTGGCGAGTTCGGTTTCATTGAACGCCTTAAAGGCTTCGGCGACACGGAAGATCTGAAGAATGCCGATTCGGTTTTGATCGGCATCGGAGATGATGCTGCGGTTGTCTCCACCCCATCGGGTGAATTGCTGCTAACCACCGACGCCATTGTTGATGGTGTTCACTTTCGTTCTGGCGACGAACGCTGGTACGACATCGGGTGGAAGTGTGCCGTTTCGAACTTAAGCGATATCGCGGCGATGGGCGGAGTGCCCGATCACGCGCTGGTGACGCTCGGCGTGCCAGAAGGTGCAACGGCCGAAACGTTCTCCGAATTCTATGCGGGCATGAACAGGGCGTTCGCTCAGTTTGGTGGCCGGGTGGTAGGCGGGGATGTGGTATCGTCGCCCTCGATGTTCGTTAACCTTGCGCTTACTGGTCATCCTTCGAAGAACAGCGAAGGTGTATCGGCATGGCTCCGCCGCGATTCAGCGCAGATAGGCGACCTCGTCTGCGTAACCGGCCCGCTGGGTGGTTCAGCCGGTGGCCTGGAAATCCTGCTCGCTGGCAATACGAACCCGAGCAGCCAGATTCTTGTCGACCGCCACTTCCACCCTACCCCGCGGCTCGAAATGGGCAAACTCCTGGTAGAACGGGGGGTTCTCTGCGCTATGGACATTAGCGATGGACTTATTGGCGATCTTGAAAAGTTAGCCAGGACAAGCGATGTCAGGATCGCGGTCGATATGGCTGATATCCCGATGCCGACCGAACTGATATTCATGTTTGGCACCAGCGCAATCGACCTCGCACTGGGTGGTGGCGAGGATTACGAGCTGGTGTTCACCGCCCCGGAGTCGATTATCAGCGGTCTCCCATTCGATTTGGAGTCGGAGTCTGGCATACGGGTGATCGGGCGCGTAACGGAAGAAGGCGTCTCAGGTGGCGAGGTCAACGTGTTCGATGCGACCGGCGCAAAATTCGAACCGCTCCGCAAAGGCTGGGATCACCTGAATGGTTAACACTGGATTGCCTCCTGAGTCTGGGCCTGACTCCGGGCCGGGGCTTGCCTCGACTGGCATCGGGGCAAGCCCCGCTCTGCTGCTCGTATCAGATTCCGAATTTGAAACGGTGCGGATTGGTCGCGCCATAGGGCAGTCCCTGCGGACTGGCGACAGCGTGTTGCTCTCGGGCGAAGTCGGGGCGGGGAAAACTCGGCTGGTTCACGGCATGGCTGAAGGAATCGAAAGCACCATTCCAGCCCGCAGTCCTACTTTCGTGATCGTCAACGAATACCCGGGACGAATCCGGTTAAGCCACTGCGACCTGTACAGGATAGGGTCGATCGATGAGGTCGAGGAACTTGCACTCGATGAACGTCTGGTGGATGGCGCACTGGTGGTCGAATGGCCTGAGGTTGGCGCCGAATCCCTGCCGCAGGATGTTCTTTTCCTGAAACTCGTCAATGGAGAACATGAAGAACAGCGGTTGATTACGTTCACCCCCACAGGTCCGCTCTCGGCCACACTTCTTAGTCGATTAGCTGCCGTATACGAGGCACTCGATGCCGCTGACGGGCTTTCCTACAAACGTGAACCAGAAAGCACATCGAATTGATCCTTGCTGTAATTGATACATCGACACGCTTTGCGGGGGTCGGCATAATTGACGATTCGGGCAGGCGGGCCACGCGCGCCTGGCGGTCGAACCAGAACCACGGGCGCGAATTAATGCCAGCTCTTGTCGAATCCCTGTCGGAACTATCGCTTGCGCCCACCGATATCACTCACGTAGCCGTTGCTCTTGGCCCTGGCGGGTTCAGCGCAGTCAGGGTGGGTATCAGCGCGACGCTGGGGCTGGCTATCGCAAAGCATCTGCCGGTGCTGGGTGTTCCGACGCACGATATTGAGATTGCACCGTTCGGACAACTGGTCACTACAGGAATTCCCGTTTATTCACTTATCCCGGCGGGTCGGCAGGAAATATCGTGGACGCGCCATAGCGAGAACTCCGGTACGGTTTCTCTGGATGTACGAACGGGAATCGCTTCGCCCCAAGCGATGTTGAACCTGATCGAGCCAGATGCGCTTCTGTGTGGAGAGGCGTGCGATCTAATGATCGGCCTGATAGGAGAGTCACGTTTCGCCAGATTTGCAGAGTCTGGCTCAACCGAGCCCGATGCCCTGAAACAGGTGCCAGAGGCAACGCGTGATCCGAATTCACTGCTCGATATCGCCATCGCTAAGTTCGAGGCCGGGATCAGCACGCCATTCGAGGAGTTGAGGCCGATTTACGCGAGACCACCCTCGATCAGTCGCCCGAAGTCGGCGAAGTGATCATAATAGGTTTCAGTTTCTGCCCCATCAGGTTCTCCGGGTGAGGTTTGAGGTGAGTTTGAGGCAGGCGTAAAGCTACTTGTTTAGTGGCCCAGATTGAGGTCACATTGGGCCACAATGGGTCAATACAAATAAACCTGAATCATTTTTGGAGAAAAAATGTCAATGGAGCGAACACTGGTCCTCGTGAAGCCCGATGGTGTGCAGCGTGGGTTAACTGGCGAAATTATCGGACGACTTGAGCGGACCGGTTTGCAGATCGTCGGGATGAAGTTGATGCTGATTTCCGAGGATCTCGCCAGCCGACACTACGGCGAGCACGCGGGTAAACCTTTCTATCCCGGTCTTGTCAGCTTCATCACTTCGTCTCCAGTAACCGCTCTCGTGCTCGAAGGCCCAAGCGCTATATCTACCACACGAAAGATCATGGGCGGCACTAACCCGGCCGAGGCTGCGCCAGGGACGATTCGCGGCGACCTTGGAGTCGATATGGGTCGCAATCTGATCCACGGTTCGGCCAACGCAGAAGACGCTGCGCGTGAAGTGGCCCTGTTCTTCGAAAATTCGGAGCTGGTCTCGTACGATCGGGCGACTCAGCCCTGGATTGTCGAATAGGGCCTGGGAAGCCACCCGGTTTAGAACATGTACGGTGTCAGGAAGTTTTGGCGGGGTAGCCCAGGTGCGTATGACCGCTATGCGTGGGCATACTCTGCGGGGCCGCATATCGTAGCCATGCGCTAAACGCGCTAAAAATAATTGGTGCGTTCAGGAGTAAAAGGCGTCTCATGCGCCCGTATCAAACCCCAGCCGAACGCCCTATTGGACTCGGACTATCTCTGTAGCCCGTGACCAGAGTTGCTCCAGCCCGTAACGCTCCCGCTGTTCTCGCGTGAACAAGTGAACCACGAAGCCCGTAAAGTCGAGGAGTACCCACCCTCCCCTGCCGGAGCCTTCACGATGCGTGATATGAACACCCATCTCACGGACTCGCCGGCTTATGTCGTTGGCCATCGATTCGATGTGTCGGTCGGTTTCGCCGCTTACGATCACGAAATAATCGGCAAAACTGCTGACGCCCTGTGTATCGAGCAGCACGACATCTGATCCCAGATGCTCGGAAGCCTCATCGACCGCAGCCCGCGCCAGGTCTTCATTAGAAGCGACCGATTTCACGGCTTCAGGTTTTTTAGCGACGACCGGTTCGGCGGTCGACTGTGTCTGGTTGTTTTCCATCACTAAGAATTATAGACATCCAAAGCAGGTTCAAACTTGCCTGAACTCAACCCACAGCAGCTAATCGGGTTCCAAAACTGGACCGAGTAGTAACCGGCACCGGTGCTATTCTGGAACGATGGGCCGTTTCCAGAAAAAGAAAAAGCGTGCGGTAGTCGCGATGAGCGGCGGAGTCGATTCTTCAGTCGCCGCTGCCCTGCTGGCCCGCGATGGCTACGAGGTTATCGGCGTGACGATGCGTCTGTTCAATGCGCCAAACGATAAGGTGGCCCGACTGAACAAATCGTGTTGTTCTGTCGAGGACGTTGAGGATGCGCGCAACGTGTGCCGAAAGATCGGTGCCAGGCATTATTTCTTGAACTTCGAACAGGAATTTCAAAAGCACGTCGTCGATTACTTCGTTAGCGAATACGAACGCGGCCGCACTCCCCACCCCTGTCTCGCCTGCAACGACCGCCTGAAGTTCGAATTTCTCGTTCAACGCGCAGAACTGATGGACGCCGATATTGTGGCAACCGGCCACTACGCCCGTGTGCGTGAAGAGAATGGCGAATTCAAGCTGCTCGCTGGCATAGACGGGTTGAAGGACCAGTCGTATGTCCTGTACACACTCTCACAGCGACAACTCGCAAAACTATCATTCCCGATTGGCGAATATTCGAAGAACGAAATAAGGGAAATAGCGAAGGAACTTGATCTTTCTGTCGCTGATAAGCCCGATTCGCAGGATATTTGCTTTATTCCCGATGGCAACTACAACCGCTTCATCGAGCCACGGCTGAAACGCAAGCTTCCCGGTGAGATAGTTGATGCCGACGGAAATATCGTGGGAAACCACGATGGCATCCACGCCTTCACCATTGGTCAGCGAAAGCGGATACCGGCCATCAACAACACAACTCGGCCGCTGTACGTAACTAATATCAACTCTGAATCAGGGCAAATTACTGTTGGGCCAGCCGAGAAGCTTATGAAAACCCGGCTGTACGCATCGGGAGTCAACTGGTTATCGGGAATCGCGCCGAACGGTTCCATCAGGGTCGGCGCTCGTATCAGGTACAACGGTGGGAACGCCCCGGCAAAGGTTCGCGCGCTGCCGGACGGTGGAGCCGAAATCGAGTTCGATGAGCCAGTTCGCGCGATTACTCCGGGGCAGGCAGTGGTGTTTTACGATGGAGAAGTTGTGGTTGGTGGAGGGGTGATCGAGTATTCCCTTCCAGAGCGATCAGATGGGCCTTCGAAGCGGTCAGCCGATGACGTCGGGCCTGCCGAAAACCTGGCATCTGGCGAGCAGGTCGCTGCTTCTGCCAGTTGATCGAGTGTACTCAGATCGACTAAATCGAACCGACACCGTTCTCGTGGCCCCGTAAAGTTCCCCCATCTTGTCTCTGGGTCTCTGGGGCCAAAATCCAACCAATTTGTGTGTCGTCCGGCCTGTGATGGACTGCGGGTGCGACTTTCAGGGCTTCTCGCATCAGCAGACTGACACCGTCGCCGGGTTTTTCCCACTACAGCGGTATGCTTCTCGTTCCACTCTCTGGTGGTCGCCGGTGACTGGCCGTGGCGGTCGGTTCTCGCGGTTTAACTCCTTCAGTGTTCTATTTAGCTTTTAGCCATTGGCCTCTTCTTGCACGGGGCCTTTCGGGGAATTGCCTTTGCCGAAGACAGCCCGAGTAACTCCTGACTTTTCGATCGAGACCGAGATTGCTAGTGGCACCCGGATGCTGATCGCCGGGGTCGATGAGGTTGGGCGCGGCACGCTGGCAGGCCCGGTCGTAGCAGCTGCCGCCATCTTGCCGGGGTCAGTGCCAGCTAAGTACAACAGCCTCGTAAACGACAGCAAGGTTTTGACAGCTTCTCAGCGGCAACAATCGTTCGATTGGCTGATCGGCTGGTGTGTCGGTTACGGGGTGGGTGCTTGTACTGCCGATGAGATCGACTCGATCGGAATCGTTCCTGCGACAAGACTGGCGATGTTGCGGGCCATAGCGGAACTCGATCCCCAGCCAGAGCATCTGTTGATTGACGCGCTGGAACTGCATTCAGTACCAATTCCGCAGACTTCGATCATCAGGGCGGATTCACGTAGCCAGAGCGTAGCGGCAGCTTCGATCATTGCCAAAGTGACGCGAGACAGGTTGATGGCGAACATTTTCGAGGCGGAATTTCCCGGTTATGGTTTCGCTGCGCACAAGGGTTACGGAACCACCATGCACATGGCAGCGCTGCGTGAACTGGGAGCCTCACCTATCCACAGACGCAGCTTCAAGCCTGTCAGGGATGTTCTAGGGCATTGAAGCTGGCGCTACGCCCCTATGTCCATTCTCAGTTCATTTCCCAGTGTTGAACAGAGTCGAATTTGGCAACTTCTAGCGGAAATTTGAACCTGCCCCCGGGTACCGGCCGGGCCGGTGAGTCGGCTGCCAGGGCATTTGTCACCGGAAAACTTGGCTACGAAATTCTGGCTATTAACTATCGGACTCGCGAGGGTGAAATCGATATCGTTGCCACAGAGGGTGCCGGTGATAACACCTGTTTGGTGTTTGTTGAGGTGAAGACCCGGACTAACAGGTCGTTCGGTTCTGGAATCGAGCAGATATCGGCAAAGAAGGCGATACGGCTTCAGATCACTGCCCAGAATTACCTCGCTGAACACAATTTAGAGAATTCCGATTGGCGTATCGATTTAATCAGCATCGAAATGGACCGATCAGGGCGGGTATTTCATATTGAGCATATTGAATCTGCGATTGAAGGTTAATTAGATTTACCGACATTTATACTCGGCTTCTCAGCATACTCGACTTTCGTCATATTCGCATGTTTCGTGAGCCTAGAACATCGCCATCGGATTCACTGGTGAACCTGTTACCGCAGGTAATTTCAGTGGGAGTATCGAAAACATAAACTCCCACCTTCCACGCTGCTTACAGGCCTCAGCGAGATCGTCCAGCCAGGCATTGTCGAGAATCCATAGGCCCATTCCAACGATTCCAACCTGGTGAACGGGGTTCGTGAACTGTTCATAGGGGTTTGGGGCTACATCGTTGCCGGTATCGGAACCCAGAACCGCTACTGCGCGTTCATGCAGCAGGGGAAGTATCTCTGGTGAAGGGCCAGATGACCCTCCGACCTGCACGTTAACGGGGCCAGTCACCTCTCGGCGCCCCAGTTGACCCGTACGCAGCAGCAGCACGTCGCCCTTTTCGATCTTCACGCCGTGTTCCCTCTCTGCGGCCTCGATATCGGCAATTCCAACTCCGTCGCCACGCTCGATGAAATCGACACCTCGAAGGAGAGGGGCATCAACAAGCACCGCTTTGGTCACGATGCCGCCAGAGGCCGCCATCACATCGAACTCAGTAGCCCCCTCTGCAGTGGACACCACGCTTGAAGGACGTCCGTTGTAGGTCTGGCCGTCCCAGAAGAAATGCGCAAGGCTGTCGATGTGCGTGATGGTGTGCCCGTGAAAAATCAGTCCAAAGTAGTCCATCGCCATCTGGCGGTCCCCTGGCTTCACCAATTCGCCCTGCCGGTACGTGTCGCCCGCCGAAACCATGTAGTGCTGCGGGGGTCGGGGCACGTCTGCAGAAGCCTTGAACTCAACTGGTCTCGCACAACTCACCGTCACACCCTCAGAAACCATGCTCACGGCTCGCAACGTCTTCTCTGGCGAGAGATGGTTCAGCGTGCCCTTCTGATCGTCACTGCCCCAACGTCCCCAGTTGTTGAGATCGGAACTCAGCCATCTCAGCAAATCGTCCTGTTCTGGCCATGACACTGCCATAAGTGATTTTCTCCTTTCGTCCGATCAGACACACTCGATCATTTTGCTATCTGGTCGGCGCGAATATGCCGGTAAAGTCGATCGAACTTGCACGAACAGCCCTGAAAGCTCAAAAAGTAACATTTTCTGGACTATAAGCAACGCGAAACGAAGATTACAAGATGCGTTAGCGCGTGGCCCTGCCGAAGTGATGAGTGGCAGTTGTGGTGTTGAAGCTCTCGGGCGTGCGAATACAGTGCGCTGGGGTGATTTACGATTTATCAAAGGAATTATTGCAGGTCGAAAGACGGCTACAAACTACGGTGAAGAGTGTTGAGCAAACCGATTTCAGTACAGTCGAGCGATCTGATACCGCCGTGCGATCACACGTGAAATATGAAGCAACAGTAAACCGTTGAGCAGTCCCGGAATCATCAGAGGGCGGATTGCCGATGAATACTGGATGAGAAACACGGAGGACAAGCACTTCTGATGCCATGCTCGATAAAATCCAGCAGTTGGCGTGGTCAGGTGCCGGTTACCGGGCTTTCTGGGTCATATTCGAACAACCGCGAAAGCAGACAGGCCGGTTTGTGACTTAACTCTGGGAATTGTTCCATTCAGGAGGATTTTGTGGCGCCGGTAGCGGTCGAACCTGAGCTGATACCGCCGGAGACAGTCGCGGGGTAATACGCGGGGAACAAGAGAGGCACGTAACAGGCCGGGAGGCGAATTTCAGTACGTAGTCTAATTCGACTGAGTACACTCGACCGGACTCAATGTGATAAATATCAGGATGTCGAATATCGTAATTAGTACCTGAGTTCGTTGACTGGCCTGGAGGCCAATGCTAGCGTTCTCAGGTCAACCAGCTGTTGGGCGGGGCCGCACGACTTCGATTTTCGGAATTGATCGGCCATCTGGTGTTCCAACTTCTAATTATCGGATCTTCCCGTGACGCCCAAAAACCATCGGTGCGTTTGATCGTGGAGGGTTCTTTCGCGGAGATTTATAGATGGATCCGATCCTGCTTGCGATTGCGGCCGGAGGCGTCAGCCTCATTTTCGCCGCCCTACTTGCGTGGCAAGTCATGCGACAGCCATCAGGCAATGAAGCGGTACGGGAAATTGGCGCTCTCATTCAGGAAGGTTCGAATGCGTTCCTGAAGAAGGAGTATTCGATCCTCGCTGTGTTCGTCGTGATTATGTTCGCGATCCTTGCGGTGTTCATCGATTACAACGTTCTTGGTAATGCCACGATCGCCAGGCTCGGGGATGGCGGAGCAGTGACTTCCGACGGTCCATGGACAGCTCTTGCCTACCTTGCGGGGGCCTTGGGTTCTGCTCTGGCCGGTTTTATTGGCATGAGCATTGCGGTGCGGGGAAACACCCGCACGGCCACAGCTGCACAGACCGGGCTGAACAAAGCATTACAGGTTGCGTTCAAAACTGGTTCGGTCATGGGGCTGGTAGTCGTGGGCATTGGCATTATCGGTGTCTCGGCACTATGGCTGATATTTCAAAACCCGAACGTAATCGCCGGTTTCGGGTTCGGGGCCTCGTCAATAGCGCTATTCGCACGTGTCGGTGGTGGCATCTACACGAAGGCCGCCGACGTCGGAGCTGATCTCGTGGGCAAGGTGGAAGCCGGTCTCGAAGAAGACGACCCCCGCAACCCTGCTGTGATTGCTGATAACGTCGGCGACAACGTGGGTGATGTCGCCGGAATGGGTGCAGACCTGTTCGAGTCGTACATCGGTTCGATCATCGCAACAATTTCGCTGGCGTTTTTCGTGGTCACGGCGACGGGTGTCACTGCCATTCCGTTCGATGTGAATGCAGAAAAAGCTGTACTGCCACTGGTCATCGCCGGTATCGGCATCATCGCCTCGATACTGGGAATGTTCCTGGTGCGGACCGGCGATAATGCCGACATGGGCAAATTGCTCTGGACATTGCGGTACGGGATTTTCAGCGCAGGAGCGCTCTCCCTCATCGGTACTGCCGTCTACATCAACACAACCAGTCTTCCGTTCGATCTGTTCTGGGTTGTAGTTGTAGGTATCGTCGTTGGACAGGTGATCGGAACTTCTACCGAATGGTTCACTTCGTACGAAGGGCTTAAGATCGGTAAATTCGAGTTCAACCCTGTGAAATGGATTGCCCAGCAGGCGCAGACAGGCCACCCCTCGACAATTATCGCCGGACTCGCAATTGGTCTTTACAGCACCGTGATTCCGGCAATGGCAATAGTGGTCGGAATCTACTTCGCCAACGAACTCGCCGGCCTCTACGGCATCGGGCTGGCCGCAGTGGGCATGCTCTCGACACTTGGTATCACCCTGGCAACCGACGCATACGGCCCGGTCGCCGACAACGCAGGTGGCATTGCCGAGCAGGCGCATCTTGATCCAGAGGTCAGGAAGCGCACTGATGCTCTGGACGCCCTCGGGAACACCACGGCAGCCACTGGCAAGGGATTTGCCATTGGATCGGCTGTGCTGACAGCTCTGGCTCTTCTGGTGGCCTATTCGTTCGTCACCGGGGTTACCGTGCTCGACTTACTGGATCCCAGAGTTCTGATGGGAACGATCATTGGTGGTCTGTTGCCGTTCCTGTTCTCGGGCCTGACCATGCAGGCCGTTGGTACCGCAGCTGGCGACATGATCGAGGAAGTGCGGCGTCAGTTCCGAGAGATACCGGGGCTTCGTGAGGGTAAAGAGGGCGTGAAGCCCGATGCAGCCCGTGCCGTTGCTATCAGCACGGAAGGCGCGCTCAAGGCGATGATACTGCCGGGCATGATCGCAATCTTTGCGCCTATCGCAGTTGGTACACTGATGGGCGCCGAGGCGCTGGGTGGCCTTCTGGCTGGGTCGATCGTCTCCGGCTTCCTGCTGGCCATCTTCATGGCCAATGCGGGTGGTGCGTGGGACAA
>CAYLWG010000092.1:0-10833 GCA_964387235.1 uncultured Dehalococcoidales bacterium | reverse complement strand
CCTCCTGCCCTTTCGGCAGTCATGCAGCGCTCAAGAACAAATACCGGAAATTAAAAACCAGAACGACTTATGAAGATCGGCATTATCGGCCTGCCCTCAAGTGGCAAGACCACGCTATTTAACGCACTTACCCGCGGCAAGGCAGAAACCGGCGGTTTCGGCTCGTCCCGTTCGACAAACGTCGGGGTGGCTCACGTTCCGGACGCAAGAGTCGACAGGCTCACCGAAATGTTCAAGCCGAAAAAGACGATTTTCGCCGAAGTCACGTATGTTGACCTGCCCGGAAACACTTCCGGCGATCTGTTTGAAGGCGAGGCGCTGAGCCAGCTCCAGCAGGTCGATGCGATTTTGCTGGTCGCCCGGGCATTTGAGGATGAATCGGTTCCCCATATGGACGAAAGCGTTGATTTCAAGCGCGATATCGAGAAAGTGACCTTCGACATACTGTTTGCCGACATCGCCCTATTGGAACGTCGGATCGAACGCCTCACCGAAAGTCAGAAAAAGATGAAGGCCGCCGACCGAGAACAGGCGATCAAGAATGTCGAAACACTCAAACAACTTCAGGCAGATCTCGAAAACGGGACTGCGTTCAGGGAACGTGACCTGACCGAACCTGAAGCAAAAGCGGTTTCCGATACGTTCACTGTTAGCAGCTTGCCTCTACTGGTGGCCCTGAATATAGGCGAAGACGATATTGGGAACACCGAGGCGTTGGAGCAGGAGATAGCTGGAATTCTGACCGGGAAATCGTCCGGTGGAGCCGCTATCTGTGGCAGCATCGAAGCCGA
Organism: uncultured Dehalococcoidales bacterium; assembly: GCA_964387235.1. Lineage (GTDB taxonomy): Bacteria > Chloroflexota > Dehalococcoidia > Lucifugimonadales > Lucifugimonadaceae > Lucifugimonas. The sequence goes on along the minus strand of CAYLWG010000092.1, from coordinate 10,042 downwards.
ACTGGTCGGCATGTCGCAAGAAGAAGAAGCCGAGATGCGAACTGGTCTGAACGCCGGTGAATCGGGTCTTTCTCGAATGATCAAGCTTTCGTACAAAGTACTGGGGCTGAGTTCGTTCCTGACTGTGGGCGAAGACGAGGTACGGGCATGGACGATCAATGCGGGTGCGCTGGCTCCTCAGGCAGCCGGAACAATTCACTCGGATATCCAACGCGGGTTTATTCGGGCCGAAACCGTCGCTTACGATGACTTTGTCGAGTGCGGTAGCATGGCCGAGGCTCGCAATCGTGGACAGTATCGACAGGAAGGTCGCGAATACATCATGCAAGATGGCGACATCGTCAATTTTCTGTTCTCGGTGTAATTTCACCTATTCGACCTGTATACAGAGGGATTTATGGCTGCTGAAGAACTGGGATCCGTTGGTAAGGCCATTGCTGGCGACATTTTGACAAGTCGCAAGGTGTACATCGTGACGATGGTCCAGCCATCGCCGGGTGCCCCCAATGGTTTCGAAGATCGATACAACGCCTACTGGAACGCTATTGAACAGCAGTTATCGCAGATCGAGGCCAAAGCCGGGACGGTTGTGCGCATCTTTGCCGAAGGGGTGATCGGCAGGGGCGACGATGCGATGCTGATTCTGCAGCAAACAAACCCCGCTGCTTATCTGGTAGTCCGTCAGCGTGTCTCTGCGGGCGCGGTGTTCGAGGAATTTGAAGATACCGGCCTGTTCGGGCAGGTGGTCGACTGGGGAAGATGCCTGCAGGTCGGGCTCATCAGCCAGACTGTGGCCGAACATATCCAGGTTAAATACACCGAGGCTGCCGATAAACGGGCCGAACACCTTCTTGGACAGCTTGAAGGGGGAATTCTCGAATCCGAGGCGGCACTGGTTCTAAGCGGTGATTCAAATACCAAAATTCCCGATGGGATCGAGAGGTTCTTGATCTCTCCGCCAGAACTTGATGAGTTGCATCGTTGGGTACAACAGGCAAACGAGGCGATTCGACAGCAGGTGGCCCAGGAACAGAGCGGCGAGGCTGTGCAGCCAGGACATGAAGGGCACGATCACTCGAGGCCACCACCACCAAATGATAGTGGCAACGGTGAGGGCTCTGGCCCGAAGCTCTGGACTCCAGGGACTTAGTAACTATCCCAAAACTCCCTCTCCGTGAGGAGACGGGTGCCCATTTGTGGGCGTGGGTGAGGGGGAAGCTATTCTGTAGGGAATATCGTTCGAGAGCCTCTACACCGGGGTCGAAAACAATCCCCTCAACCAACTTCTTTCTCTGGCTCCCCCGGAGAAGGAATATCGCTTCGCCTATTAGTGCGTTTTGGGATAGTTTCTTAGTTCAGCATTTGCCATAAAGTCTGGCTTCTCTGGCTCTGGAACAAGGCCAGCCAGATTCCAGATTGCGGAGGGGGGCGATGCGCCCTTCCATGAACCCTCTGTCGCCCGAGCTTACTCGTAAAAACGGTCCTCCGTTATTTTCCGGCGGACTGCTCTTCCTTCGCCCAAACCCTCTCACTGAAGAGAAGAGAGGTAGGAAATCCCGAATGTCAGATCTGACACGTATCAAACACAACCCCCCGCTGTACGAAAGCGGGATCGGTTTGTATTTGCATGTCCCGTTTTGCGAAACCAAGTGCCCGTACTGCGATTTCAACACCTACGCCGGGATAGAAGATCAGATGGCCGGCTATGTGAGCGCGCTTAAGAACGAACTGAATGGCTGGGGCAACCTGCTTTCTCGACCACCTGTGAGGACGATATTTCTTGGCGGGGGCACTCCTTCTTACCTGCCTGCGAACGATATCGAAAGCATTCTGTCTACGGTCCGGCAGTCGTACGAGGTAGACGATCTCGCCGAGATAACGATGGAATGCAACCCTGACGATGTAACACCCGAAAAGGCGGCGAGGTGGATTGAATCCGGGGTCAATCGCATTTCGATGGGTGTGCAGAGCTTCGATGATGAGCTGTTGAAGTTGCTGGGCAGGCGGCACACGGCTGACGAAGCCCGGAGTGCGTTCCGAACACTTCGAGAAGCAGGGTTCGTAAACCAGTCGCTCGATCTGATGTACGGCCTTCCACACCAGTCAAGAGAGCAGTGGACGGCAAGCATGGTTGCAGCACTGGAACTCGACCCCGACCATGTCTCGCTATACGGGCTCCAGATCGAGAAGGGCACTCCGCTGCAGGTCGACGTGTCCGCTGGCCGTTACCCGGTGCCAGATGACGACCTTGCTGCCGATATGTACGAAGAGGCCCAGCGCAGGCTGGCGGAGAAAGGCTTTGCGCAGTACGAGATATCGAACTGGGCGAAACCCGGCATGGAATCGCAGCACAACCTCATCTACTGGCACAACGAGCCGTATCTTGGCGTTGGGCCGGGAGCCCATTCGTGGATAGCGGGTCAACGGTTTTCAAACTTGAAGTCGCCCCGCCGCTATGTCTCTTTGATGGCCGATGCAAAAGTGGCCGACGTAAAGATTGACGAGTATCGTCCCAGTGACCCCGACCCTGTAGCGGCGATGCACATGCCAGCGGGGCCGGTGGAGCAGGTGGACGCTACGACCCCGGCCATTGATGTCGCGGAGACGATGATGATGGGCATGCGACTGAACGAAGGCGTCAGCATGTCGAGGTTCAAGAAACGCTTTGGAATGGCTCTCGGCGATGTTTTCCCGAACGAAATCAGCAAATTACAGGGGATGGGTTTAGTAGAAACGACCGATACCGCGTTACGCCTTACCGAACGGGGCCGGTTGCTGGGCAACGAGGTGTTCGCCGAGTTTATCGGCGATGAATAGCCAGGGGATCTGAGGCTTTTTTCAAACCCTCCAGAACCTGTAAGCCCAGAAAGTCCGGTTATCATCGACGCCCACCCTCAACCCGAGTGAGCTGCCTGATGCGAGAAGAAGTACTCGACTTTCCAGAGTTTGTGCAAAACGCCTCCGACCTGTGGGAAAACATGGCCGAGTGGTGGGACGACAGGATCGGGGAAGGAAATACGTCGCAGGACGAGTTGATCGAACCAACAACCGAGCGTCTCCTGCAGCCGGGGCCGGGTCAGCTAATTCTCGACATCGCGTGCGGTGCTGGTCGCATGGCCCGCCGGATCGCAGACACTGGCGCCCAGGTGGTGGCATTCGACCAGACAGAGCGGTTCATCGAACGAGCGCAGGCCCGTTCACGAGACTATGTTGACCGTATCGAGTTCCTGCAGGGCAAAGCCGATGACACGGATTTTTTGAACACGCTCGGCAAGAACCGATTCGATTCCGCGGTATGCACAATGGCGATCATGGACATGGCGGTCGTTACGCCGCTTGCCGCCGCCCTGCCAGGAATGCTCAAACCAGGTGCGAAATTCGTGTTTTCTGTGACCCACCCGGTGTTCAACTCATCAAGTCGCCGTATTGTTGTCGAAGAAGAAGAGCGGGCCAACGAGGTCGTAAGCCGCACATCGGTTCAGGTGTTCGACTACACGGAACCCCACCCGTTCAAGGGAATCGCTATAGTCGGCCAGCCCGCACCGCAGCAGTATTTCCATCGATCTGTATCGTCGCTGATCAACCTGTTCACCAAACAGGGTTTTGTGCTTGACCGGCTAGAGGAGCCGGTTTTCAGCGGGGCGAGGCCCAACAACAAGCTCACTAGCGGCGCATACCAGCAGTTTCCGGCCTTTCTATTCTTTGGAATGCACCTCGATCGCAACTAATATTTGTTGAATGTAAAAAACATCGGCCTCTCTAAGATCGCATGAAGGTATTTTCAGATTGTTTGTTGTAGGCACTGCGGGTCACGTAGACCACGGTAAATCGACACTGGTCCGGGCATTGACCGGTATCGACCCGGATCGGCTGCGCGAAGAAAAATTACGCGGGATGACTATCGAGCTGGGGTTTGCATGGCTCACCCTGCCATCAGGCACCGAGATAAGCATCGTTGACGTGCCCGGACACGAGCGGTTCATCAAAAACATGCTCATGGGTGCGGGCGGGGTCGATGTGGCCCTGCTGATAGTTGCAGCCGACGAAGGCGTGATGCCGCAGACTAGGGAGCATCTTGCGATACTCGATCTGCTCGGTGTGCGTAACGGGCTGGTCGTTATGACAAAGAAAGACCTCGTCGACCAGGACTGGCTCGACCTCGTCACGCTGGATGTACAGGAAACTCTCGAAGGCACAACACTTGAAGATGCGCAAGTAGTCGCAGTTTCGGCCGAAACCGGCGAGGGGCTAGACGAGTTGAAAGCATCGCTTGATGGCATCATTTCGCAACTGCCTGAACATCAGAACACGGGGAATCCAAGACTGCCCGTCGACCGTTCGTTCACTATCACCGGATTCGGCGCTGTAGTGACAGGAACCCTGGCCAATGGCCCGCTGAAAATCGGACAGGAAGTCGAGCTTCTACCCTCGGGCCAAAAGGCGAGAATCAGAAGCCTGCAGGTTCACGAAACATCGCATGAACAGGTGGGAGCCGGAACCCGGTTGGCGGTGAACCTGAGCGGCATCGACCATTCGAACATCGTGCGGGGCGATATCGTGACCAGCCCGGGCTGGCTGAAGCCGTCGACGGCGTTCGATGCCACGTTTCGCGTGATCGGTGATGCGCCCCGCGCCGTCAGGCACAACCACAGAGTCACCCTCTTCGCAGGAACTCGTGAGATCCCCGCCACCATAAGGGTCCTGGAAGGCGATGAGATCACTCCGGGTAGTTCAGGGTGGATACAGGTACGCACCAGGGAACATGTAGCCGTCGTACGCGGAGATTCGTTTGTCGTTCGCGACACGCAAAACACGCTTGGCGGCGGGCAGGTGCTTGAACCGAACGCGCCCCGCCGAAAGCGTGACGATGCGGGGTTGATCTTGCGATTGGAGACGCTCGCGAGCGGGTCGAGCGAGGACGTCGCACTTGATGCGTTGCGAGACATTGAGCCAACGACTATCGCGCAGCTCGCCGGGGTGACGGGTTCAGTTTTGAGCGAAGTTGAGGATGTGATATCGGTTCTTGAAACCGAGGGAAAGGTTACGAGAATCGGATCAGCCAACACGCATGTATCGTCTGCATTGGGCTGGGGGAAGTTGAGCGATAAAGCGACGAAAACGCTGTCGGGTTTTCACGTGGATTACCCGTTGAGGCAGGGAATGCCGCTCCAGGACCTTCGGGGGCAACTGGGCCTGAAATCGGCTGCATTCGGAGCGGTGTTGCAATCGCTAACCGCACAGGAGATGGTATCGACAGATGATGCCACGGTTCGGTTACCCGGACATCGACCGACTTTAACTCCCGAGCAGGCTGCCATGGCAGCCGACTACAAAAAGCTACTTGCCAAAGACCGGTTTAGTCCTTCAACAGCGCGACCTGTTGATATCGAACTCCTCCTGTTCCTTGTCGATCAGGGTGAACTGGTTCGAATGAACGACGATGTTGTTTACCCGACCGATGCCTATGAGGAGATGAAATCGAGAATTCTCGATTCGGGCGTGGACGGACGAGAGATTACGATCACTACGGTTCGCGACATGTTCGGAACCAGCAGGAAATACACGCTGGCCGTTCTGGAACATATGGATTCGAAGGGGCTGACGAGGCGCGTGGGCGACAGCCGGTTTGTGCGATAGCGAGAGTGGCTGAGGTTGGAAGGAAACGTGGTGCTGGGCTGGGCCGCTACCATCATCATCCAGAACCCACCGCCATTGTCATGCTGAACTTGATTCAGCATCTCTCTACCGAGCGACAACAGTTTTTGTGAGCAACGTTGCTGAACACGAGATGCGCCTTATTCACGTCGCATCCGAGGGGGATTCTGAATCCAGTTCAGAATGACAATGGCCTTTGATCCCTCTTGGTTTCAAAATTATGAGAATGGCAGCAATGCGACTTAAGTCGCCAGGGCTAAAGGCAGCGTAAATATGAAAGTGCTGCCTTCGCCCAGGGTGCTTTCCACCCAGATTTTTCCGCCCTGCGCTTCAACAAAACCGCGAGCAATCGAAAGCCCCAGACCGGAGCCGGATGTTCTCGAAATACGCGCTGTCTTGCTTCGGTAGAAGTTTTCGAACACCGCTTGCAGCTCTTCCTCCGCTATACCCGGACCCCTGTCGGCAACTTCAACCCTGGCCTTGTCTCCGTCCACCGAAAAGCTAACAATAGTTTCGGTGTCGGCCCCGGCATATTTTGCAGCGTTATTCAGCAGGTTGACCAGCACCTGAAACGTCCGCTCGCGGTCGGCATTGACGCTGACGGCGACACTCGGCTGCACCATTCGCACGATCATGCCTCGATCAGCGAAGGCAGGTTCCGAAACCTCCAGTGCCGAAACAACCAGATCGTCGAGATCAAATTTCTCGGTCTGCAGGTTGAACCGACCGGCTTCGAGCAATGACACGACGTTTAAATCGTCGACCATACGGGACAATCGGTCAACTGTAGTTTTCAGATTATTGAGCAGGCGATGCTGCTGGTCGTTGAGCTTGCCCGCATCTCCTTCGCCAAGCATGTCGGTGTACATTTTCATGCTGGTCAGCGGAGTACGCAGCTCGTGCGAAACTGTCGAAACGAACTCACGGCGTTCAACCTGAAGAGCTTCTCGATCCGAAAGATCGCGCATGAAAACGTTAACTGCCGAAAATTTCCCGCTCGGGCTTCCGCTCGGGTTTTCCACGGGAACGAGCGACAATTCCACCGAGATTGGCTTGATCGAGTTCAGCGGAGAAATCATCACCTCAGATTTCCATCCACCTGTTTCAGATGCCTGGGTCAATCCAGTATTTTTTATGATCTCGGCCTGCTCATACGACATGAATTCTTGAAGTTTAATGCCAACCCCTGAAGTACCTTCTTCAAGACCGAGCATTCGGATACCGGCCGGGTTCAGGTAGCTTGTAACGCCCTGAAGGTCGGTGATTGCAAAGAGGTCCAGCGTCGTTTCCACGGCAGCCGCCAGACTTTGAATCCGAGCGAGTAACGACAACGATTCGATAACTGGAGAAATCTGACCAGAAACCCGTTCTAACACGTCAAGATGATCGAGGGAGAAGGCCTGTTTATCTCGGGCGCTGACTGCTATGAGCCCAACTATGGAATCACGTGCCCTGAGCGGCGTTCTCATGGTAGTTGCGAAACCAGCACCGGTAAGTTTTCCGCCGGACAGATCAGTACGTCCTTGATCGGCCATATCGTCGACAGTGACTAAATGAGACTTCGCCAGGACAGCAATCGACGATTCGCCGAACTCCAGAACATCCCCCACTCGCAGACCTTCCACATCGGGCCCGTCGACATAATCGATGGTCATTGAATTGCCGTCTTCACTTCTGAGTGAGATCGCACCGCGATCGATCGGCAGCAGGTCTTTTAAGTGCTTAAAGACACTTCTGTACAGAGTTTTAGTATCGCGAGCCTCGGCCGCATCGCGCCCGATCTTAACTAAAATCTCACGTTCTTGCGCGATCCGGCTGATGCGGAAGTGCAATCGAGAGTTGGCCAGTGCCCCGGAAATCTGTGCTGCTATCTGCTCCGCCGCCAAAACATGCTCGGGGCCGTACGCGTCTTCGGTAGATGTCGTTGTCGTAAGGAACGCGATTATCTCGTCACGGTGAACAAGCGGGGCGGCCATCAACGACCTGACTCCAGAATCGAGCAATTCCCTAATTCCCGAGAAATCTGAACGCATCCGTTCCATCAATTTTGTGTCGAGGACGAAGACAAATCGACACAGTTGATCGACCGAAGTAAATTCCGACATGGCCATAACTCGGCCTCGACCAAAGCCGGGGAGCGCACGACCAGACAGGTACTCAACGGCTATAGAGTCGTTTTCCACATCCGCAACGGCAATCGCTGCCGTATCGAGGGGGATAAGAATCTTTACCTGTTCGATCAGGCGGTCGTAAACCTGGCCCATGTCCGGAGACGACGAGACCAGTCGGCCAATCTCGGCTAGGACTGCCCTCTCATCGCCAACATATTTGATTTCGTCCTGTAGACGCCGGGCCTCGATTGCCATCTTCCGATCGTCGCTTGCTTCGAGTCCACGGGTGATAACAGCTGGCAACCGCCGCAAATCGTCGGAAGTGAAAAGATCGGAAATTCCGAGTTCCATCAAGTCGGCCTGATTTTCCTGCTGGGAATCGATCAGCGCAAAAACAGGGATTTCGGACCTGTGTTCACGGATCAGTTCAACGGCGCGGGATACAGAATCGTATGAAACTCGAGCGTCAATGAATATGACATCCCAGTTGTTGCTCGTCACGCGGAACTCGAATCTTTCGAAATTCGCCGCAAGTTCGTTACGCACCGAATACCCGGCATCGGTCAACAAACGTGCGATCTCGACACGCTCATCGAGGCCAAACGACAGCATTCGAATCTCGATACGAGGTAGTTTTTTACCTGCTGTTTGGTTTTCGAATTGCGATCTGCCCATGTTCGAGTTACCTGTCTATTGGGTTCAATACGTTCTCATATGTGAACAACCAGTAACAGTCTGAATGGTGCGGAATCGGTGTTGGGTTTTAAGTGATTACCCGGTGCCTGCTGATTTTATCCGAAAATGGGATAGATGTTCAGTTCAGTCCGATGTCTTTCGAACTTTGCACTTGCGGGTAACCGCCGTGGTTTCAGCCGATTCCCATTTCGGCCAGCGCATCGTCGGAAAACCCGAAATAGTGTGCTACTTCGTGCGCCACTGTTCTTCGCACCTGCCGCTCAAGCTCTTCCAACGAATCACAAGAATCCTCGATTGGTTCTTGGAACAGAGTAATCACGTCAGGCAGTGGTGGCACATATGCGCCCCGTACCGTGAGCGGAACGCCTTCGTACAGCCCTAACAACGTTTCGTGCTGCCCCAGACCATGCTCGGCCCGCTGGGCGTACGTAGGCCGGTCGGCGACGACAACACCAACATTTCCCATTTTCGATAGGAATCTTTCTGGTAGCGAAGAAACAGCTTCACGCACGAGTTCTTCGAAGTCGTCCCTGCTGATTCGCAATTCTGACTTACCCGGCCCCAACCTGCGTACGAATTTTCTTCAACGCATCTACGTTTGGTCGGTCAGGCCCACTTTTGTTTGTTCCGGGAACTTCGAGATAAAACGGGACATCCTTGAACGCCTCATGCGATAGCACAACCGCAAAACCGTCATTCCCAATAAACCCGTCGCCGATATTATCGTGCCGGTCGACCGACGAGCCGATGGCCCGCATCGAATCGTTGGCGTGCACAGCGCACAGGAGTTTCAGGCCAATTTCCTTGTCGAATTCATCGATCACCGCGTTCAACGTATCCGTTTTCGATATGTCGTAACCGGCTGCCCACACATGCTGGGTGTCCAGGCACACCGCAATCCGGTCATCTCCAATAGCCCTGACCAAAGTCCCGAGTTCCTTAAACGACGAGCCGATGTGGTCGCCTGCCCCGGCGCTGGTCTCGAGCATCAACAAAGTATCGCCTGGTTCACTTCCGAGGACTTTTCGCACCGATGATGCAAACTGATCGACAACGGCATCGAAACCCTGGCCACGATGGCTTGCCGGATGAAAAATAACACCCAGTGCTCCGAGAATGTTGGCAGCTGCCAGATCGGCTCCCAGAGCTATTTCAGATTTCGCAACCAGTTCATCGTCGGGAGAACCGAGGGCGATAAGGTATTTTCCATGCAGCACCGTCGGCCCCATGCCCGCGCGGTTCATCTCTGATTTGTACTTGTCCGCAATCGCCTCTGTTATGGGCTTTGACGACCAAGTCCTTGGAGATGACGCGAATATCTGGAAGCACTCGGCCCCTATTTCTTCGGCCCGTGCAACGGCCTTAAACGTTCCGCCTGCTGCGGAAACATGAGCGCCAATAAGCATCCTGTTTCGGTTCCCCGTTTCGTTTTAGCTGCAGCGCCCGGCCATCTTTACCCGGAAGTCATCAGGATAACCTCTCAGGCGGCGCATGGTAGTCGAATATCCCTGGTTGCGAGTCTACGGCAAGTCGTTCAGGACGAAACTGCTGCCCGCCGCCAGGGCAGGATCGACCGGTGT
>CAYLWG010000091.1:0-11015 GCA_964387235.1 uncultured Dehalococcoidales bacterium | reverse complement strand
AAGACTGATTAGAAGTATTTGATTTATAGACATCGTCTTAAAACTGGCAATTTTGGGCGGGTACATAACTCTTTTCAGCAGTCGCTTAACACCAATGATCCTGGATTTACGAACTGTAATATCGTCCGCGTGAATTGCCAGTTTTAACCTGCGCAGCAAGCAGGCTCAAGTCTTTCGAACAGTAACCGCGGCTGCCACCAGCATTCCAACAGCGAACAGCCCGAGAACCGCTATTTCAACTGATACGTCGGAGAGTGACGCACCTCGCAGCATGATGTCGCGCAGCGCCCTGTTGGCGTACGTAAGCGGTAGCACGCTGCTCACCACCTGGAAGTAGCCGGGCAACTGCGATGTAGGGAGTATTACCCCCGACAGAAATATCTGGGGGGCAAGTATCAGGGGTATGAACTGCACCACTTGAAATTCGTTCTTTGCGAACGTGGAAATAAAAATTCCCATGCTGACCGAAGTCACAGTGAGCATCAGCAGTATCAGGATGATGTCCCATATCTTGCCGACGTAATCGACGTCTACAACGAACAGGGTGTACATCAAGATGAGGATCGATTGGATAAGGGCGAACAGCAGGAACCCGGCAAGGTATCCGACAAGCAGGTCCGACCTTGTAACGGCAGTTGAGAGCAGTCGTTCGAGAGTACCCTGCGACCGCTCTCGCAGAAAGCTGATAGCGGTGAGCATGAATACGAACAGCATCGCCATTGTGGCGATCAGGGCCGGTGCTACCTGGTTCAGGACGGGTTTTTGATCTTGAAAACTGAAACCAATTAGCGACATCACGATTATCGGTGCACCGATAATCATTGCCAGAGAGCGGCGGTCGCGTCGTATCTCACGCACTATCCGTCCCGCTATCGCAAATTTCCTGTCGAACGGCATCACGCACCCCCGTCTGACTTCTGATCTGACTTCTGGGACAGGTGCAGAAACGCATCTTCCAGAGTGGAATCGGGCTTGCCTGTCGATTGTCGAAGTTCCTCTGGAGTGCCGGTGGCGATGAATTTGCCGCCCCGCATGAAGCCCAGAGTATCGCAGTGTGCCGCATCGTCCATCGTGTGACTCGAAATCAGGATTGTCGTACCCGCATCGGTCATCTCTTTGAAGTGCCGCCAGAACATGGCGCGAAGTTCGGGGTCGAGGCCCACGGTAGGCTCGTCGAGAAGCAGTAGTTCCGGCTCGTGAATCAGCGCTACCCCCAGGCTAACTCGCTGCCGCATTCCGCCGCTCAGTTCGGCCATCACGCTATCGGCACGGTCAGCGAGATCAACCAGTTCCATCGCCCTGACAACTGCTGTGGCACGTCGTTTTTTATCCGACAAGCCCAGCATTCGTGCAAAGAAATCCAGGTTTTCTCGAACCGACAGGGTTTCGTAAAGCGCATTCAACTGCGGCATGTAACCGACCGATTCAGCCAGTGCGGGCCCGGGCGATTTGCCGAATATAAGGGCTGTCCCGGCGGTTGGCGTGAGGCGACCGATGAGCAACCGTACGAGCGTCGTTTTGCCAGCACCGTTAGCACCAAGTACACCGAACGCTACGCCACGCGGGATTTCGAGGTTAACCCCGGTTAGCACAGGGCGTTTACCGAACGCGAATTCGAGCCCTTTTATGGAAATCGCTGGCTCTGGGCCAGATTCAGAACCGTTCATTCGTTCCAACTCCATTTTTGTACTGCGGTCAACACGATGGGTCGATCTGAAATCGTCACTATAGATATCATCTCCGGCCCCCGACTGCATAGAGCCAGAGTTATTGTGACAACCGGTTATTCGAGCGAATCCTGCTCGGTTCACCGACGGTAACGGTGGCAGCAGTGAGAATCGTAAAATTCTTTCTCGTAGAGACATGGTTTTCGTTTGGACCAGTTGGCATCATTGTTTCTGCGAAATATTAAAAGGCCTGAACGGAGTAACTAATGCCGGAAGCGTTTCCAGCGGCTGATGACACAACAGTCCATTTTGGGCATATCGCTTACCGAATGACGGAGCGGTACGCGCTGCGCGATCCAGAGGTGAGTTATTTTCAGACGTGGTCGCCCGAAGAAACCGAGGACAGGATTGCTGAGGCGGACGTTTTCGTGGTGTCGGGCTTCTGGGACAACGCCCTGCTGGAGCGGGCCGGAAAGCTGAAGTACATCCAATCGATAGGCGCAGGCTACGATCAGTTTCCACTTAATGAGTTGCGTTCTCGCGGAATTCGGCTCGCCAACGCTTCCGGTGTGAACCAGAATGCCGTCGCCGAGCACGCGATGTCGCTCATGCTCGGCCTGAACCGCCATGTTCACACAGGACGCGACAACCAGAATAATCGTGTCTGGCGAGGCATGCTCGGCGACCTGACGGAACGTGAAGATGAGCTGCTTGGCAAGACACTGGTGATAGTTGGAATGGGGGCTATCGGTTCACGATTGGCAAGATTTGCGAAGGCGTTCGACATGCGAGTGCTTGCGACGAAACGAGACCCTTCGACCGCGGTTGGCCCTGCCGATGAGGTAGTGACGCCCGACCGGCTGGGCGAGCTGGTTCCGCAGGCCGATTTCCTTGCGCTAACGTGCCCGCTAACTCCCGAAACGACCAACATTGTCGATGCGGGTGTGTTTGGTGCGATGAAACCTACCGCCTACCTGATTAACGTAGCCCGCGGCCAGTGCGTCGATGAGCCCGAACTGGTGAAGGCGCTGGAATCGGGGTCGATAGCCGGTGCTGGTATCGACCATTTCTGGCAAGAACCGCTGGGAGCCGATTCGCCGTTCTGGGGCATGACGAACGTGATTATCACTCCCCACACTGGTGGCGAAACCCGGCTTTACGAAGAACGGGTGATAGATATTCTTGACGACAACCTGAACCGGCTATGGAACGGCGAAACCCAACTACGAAACCAGATCGTTTAGGGGTCACGAGTGACGTTTTCTGAGCGGGGGCCGATAGCGAAATCGTGAAGGTTCTGCTTCGGTGGGCACCGTCATGCTGAACTCGCCCGTCCTGAGCCCCGCCGAATGGGATTCAACATGTCTCTGGTGAACGGCAACAGCTCATGTGAGCAACACCTCCGTTCACTGAAATGCACGCCATCTCCCAAAATCGCGAATGCAGCGTATCCCGCTGGTTGTCCCCGGTACAATCCCGGATGTTGAACAAAACTCCCCGAAAGCCGTGCCCGAAAGCCGTGGCGACAAGGATCACTTCAAAATGTTGATAATCGATGGCGACTATCCGATGGCCATTGCCGTTCACCTGAACCGCGACCTGACCCTTCCGCTCGATCAGGTGAGGTCGGCACCAGACCTTCCCGGTGGTCGCCCTGACCGTTCAGATGCCGAAACTATGGCCTCGCTGCCCGAAATGCGGCGTGGTGGAGTAGCCGCTGCCCTGGTGAAAGTGGTGGTAGACCAGCACCGCGAGGGCGCGCCCATGCCCGGTGGCCCGCGCAGCGACGATTTGTCATACGCACTGGGGCAGGGGCAGATGGCCTACTACCGAATACTCGAAACCAGAGGCGAAGCCCGAATTCTGCGCACTTCCTCTGATGTCAAAAAGCACATGAGCGAATGGGAGAACGCCGAATCTTACGACGATCTTCCAGTCGGGTTTTTTCTCGGCATGGAAGGGTCCGACCCCATCCTGTGGCCGAAGCAGGTTCACGAATGGTACGCAGATGGCCTGCGTGTCATCAGCATCGGTCACTACGGCCCGGCCCGATACGGCCACGGAACGGGTACGGGAACCGATGGCGGACTGCTCGGCGAAGGCGAGGAGTTGCTCAGAGAAATGGACGCCTGCGGGATGATTCTCGATGTAACTCACACTTCGGACGAGACTGTGAGGCAGGCGCTCGATATCTTCACCGGCCCTGTGCTTGCCAGCCATCAGAACTGCCGGGCGCTTGTGCCGGGTGAACGCCAGCAAGACGACGATTTGCTGAAACGAGTAATCGAGCGGGGAGCCATCATCGGGGCTTCGATGGATACGTGGATGCTGACACGGAACGTCGAAAAAGATTGGAGTCACAGAACTCCGCAGAGCCGGTCCGACCTGTTCAAACCGGAGGACGTGACCCTTGAGGACGTGGTCGATCATATTGAGCATGTTTGCGAACTGGCGGGAGACACGCTGCATTCAGCCATTGGCGGGGATACCGATGGGCAGGGTGGTGCGATTGGAGCGCCATACGATGTCGATACGGTTGCCGATTACCAGAAAATTTCGGTGATACTGGGTGAGCGCGGCTGGAACACGGCTGATATCGAGAACGTGATGTGGCGTAACTGGCAGCGATACTTCGAGGAGTTTTTACCGGCCTGAGTTATTGCGGTGCAAAAGCCATCAGGCTTTGCGGGCTATGGCACCAGTCCCACAATCCATCGCTCAACCGGCCACCGGCCCCGGGCTTTTCCAGACGAATTTCAATGCGTTTTAACTTCATGTAATTCCTCGAAAGTCTGAGACTCGATCACCCGCCCAGCGGAAAATCTGCCAGAACCTGATACTCGCCACCGCGAGAAGGCCCCACCCGACCTATCAGCGAAATCGTCTCGAATCGCATCAAACCCGACATATCGACCTTCGCCAAATTCGACTCAATGAGCGGGTGTTCTTCAGTTTTGGCATCAAGAACCATCGTTGTATGTGGCCAGTAATCTCTGCCAACCGGAAATATACGTTTCGTCAGAGGGATTATTGCTTCTTGTACAGCGACCTGCAGCGCGAAGTGAACGTCAACGTGCTTCAACCCGTAAGCACAACCCCACGGACCAATTCTCAAGTCATCGAAATCGACGCTAGTCTCGAATGGCTTGTGATTCGCAGCCACCGCCGCAAGTGCCGACTTCACTGCTTCAAGATCATCGGGGCCCCAGAAATTGTCGATCGAACAGTGCGGCTTGGTTGCCAGATCATCGGCACCGATAAGTTTGTGAAATTTCCGGGCTTCACTGGCCTGAGGCTCAGGTAGGTGCGCCATCACCCCATAAATGCGGAAACCAAATTTATCGTTAGGCAGTGATTTGTCGTCTATTTTCTCGGTCATCTCTCACTCTTTTCAGAAACACTGATCGGAATTACAGGCATCGTGCCGAAGAATATATACGACTTGCATTGCTGCCAGTCAGGAAATTCACGCTCGTTGAAACTAGCTGGCAATAGGTGGCGATGGGAAAGTTTACGATTCAGTCGGCTTTGCGGGCTATCACGATCATCCGGCGGGTTAACGGCGTGTATGGCTCCGAGTCGAACCCTCCGTACGCGCGCTCGTACGTCAGACCAGCCTCGGCCATCATCTGGATGATCTCGGTCAACGTGTATAGCCTGATCCGGTGACCAACCGATTCCCTTCGCTTACCGTCTTTATCAACAAAGGCAAACGTCACGTGGTTTCGACTGGTCTCTAAATTCAACTCTCGCTGTTCCACCACAACGGTGCCGTCGGGGTTTGTGCGCCGTTCCAGAGACTGATTATTTGCGACTACCCATTCCCGATTGACCAGATCGATCAGCACGCGCCCGTCTGGTTTGAGTGATTTGCTTATCTCGGCCAGCACCATGCGGTTATCGGACTCAGATGCGAAATAACCGAACGAAGTGAACATGCTTATCACTGCATCGAAATGCCCATCGAAGGGAATCGAGCGCATGTCGCTGTTGACCAACGGCAGGTCGATACCCGATCGCACGGCCGCGGCTCGTGCATCCCTGAGATACTCGGCGCTCTGATCCTGCCCGGTTACGGCAAAACCCTGTTTCGCCAGTAACACCGCGTGGCGGCCCTGCCCGCATGCGAGGTCGAGCACACTGTCTTCAGGTTTCAGAGAGAGGGCGTTTACGACGAATTCCGCTTCTTTCGCCGTGTTAGTCAGGCCCGGCCCGAGCGCATCCAGATAATCGCGCCCGTAGAACTGCGTGTACCAGGGTTTGTCGTTACCTGTCATACCAGGTATTTCGTGCGGTCTTCAACTACAGCCTCCCTGAAGGCATCCTGTCGTTCAGTGCATTTGTTGCAGCTACCACAGTGAGTGATATCGTTCAACAACGTGTGCGTTGGGGCCGCATCCGGGCGTTCCGGGAGCGGCAAGGACGAGCTATGCGCGGCACTCGAAAGATGGCCGCCGGGCGGGTTCGCACAGGTTAGCGATAGTTCGAGCGGAAGACCGCGGTGACTGCTGATTAGCTCGGCCTTGTTTTGGCCACGAAACGGTGCTTCGATCGTGATTTCGTGTCCGAGTCCCGCGCCCAGCACATTACCGAACGATTCAAAAAACTCGGGAGTGGCATCGGGGAAGGGATTTCCTCCCAGCGAGCCGATAGCGATGCGGTGTACGTCATGGGTACTGCACCAGACGGCTGCCAGGGCGATTAGCAGAATGTTGCGCCCCGGAATGAACATTTCACTGTCGGGGGCCATAGCACCCGGAACGGCGTTACCCGTTACGCTCCAGTGCGCTCCGAGAATCGGCCCAACCGGAACGGAAAGGTAGGTAACCGGTTCGATGTTGGGATGTGCAAGAGCGGCCAAAAACCGCTCAAGCGATTCCTTCTCAGCCTGTTCCCACACCAGTCCGGCTTCGACATAAATCGGGTAGATTTGCGATTCTATTGCCAGATCGGCCAGCATTACTGCGCTGTCCAGACCCCCACTCGCCAGTACCGCTATTTTCGTCACTTTCAGCTACCCGTATCGCCAGAAGTGCCAGAACCATCAGAGGTGCCACCAGAAATGCCAGAACTAAACGACGCGTAGCTCGATGGAGTCTCCCAGAGTCGCGTCTCAAGGATATCCAGTCCGGCTTTTTGTGCCTCTTCGTGTATGTGCTTCGCGATATTTTCGGCAGTAGGGTTTTCGTCCATCACGTAAACCGGCTCGTTGAGGTCGAGCAACATGTTCAGGATGGGATCGTCCTTGCATAGGATCATTCTGTGATCCATGTTCTCATCGACCCAACCCTTTACCACATCCTTAATGTCACCAAAATCGATCACCATTCCGCGCGAATCTAGCGATTCGGCTGTCACAACTATCTCCAGCAGCCCGTTATGCCCGTGAAGGTGCTTGCACTTGCCATCGTAATTGAGCAGCCGGTGACCGTAGCAGAACTCTATCTGCCTTGTGACCTTGAATAGCGACATGCTCACCTCCGGTTCCCTTTATGAGTCACGAAATCGACGGAACTCCCGGCCCGGCAAGATGCCTGCCAGAATCGACCCTTATCGTTTCGCCCGTAATCGTTTCAGACCTCAGAAGAGTCACTATGAGATCGGCGATGTCATCGACCGAAGATTCCCGCTTGAGTGGCGCCATCGCCAGAACATCGTTCTGCCAGCTTTCTTCGCTGATCTCTGGCGGCCTCATAGTCGGGCCGGGAGCGATTGAATTGACCTGTATGCCGTGCTGCGCCAGTTCGGCAGCAAAGCCTCTGGTCATGAAGCCCACCGCCGCTTTGGCGGTCAGGTAAGGCAGGTAGTCGGTGTACGGGGTTTCTCCGGCAGCCCAGTCGCTGAACATAACGATGTGGCCCCTCGCAGGCCCGTTGTTCTTCATCAGTTGTCGGGCCGAATGCACAGCGAGCAAATACGAACTTTTCGCCGTGCCCATTGCCCTATCCCACGATTCGGCACTCAGCGATTCAAACGGCGCACGCGGGTAGTCGGATGCCAGATTGATGACGAACTGCAGGCCGCCAAGTTGATGTTCAGCCTCGGCAACTATGCGTTTGACATCGTCTTCTATCGTCAGGTCGGCCTGTAACAGTGCGGTACGTTCAACCAGTGGCCGCACAGCGCTTTGAAGCTGTTCTGCTTCGGCTCTGGAGTTACGGTACGCGATTGCGATGTTGACACCTTCGGCTGCGAGCCGGAGTGCGACTCGTTCGCCAACACGCTTCGTCCCTACCAGTAACGCTCCATTGTTCCTGAGTTCCATGGTGGGTCAGGATACGTCAATCGTCGGGCGTCGGTGCTGGCGAAGTATCGTTTTTAGTTGCCACAGACACTAAGTGCGGTCTTTGAAATGGCTTTCGGGCTGGTGGGTCTGCCTGCCTGAGGGCAGCTGAATAAGCGGCCAGTGGTAAAAAGCCAGTGGAAAAAGTGTGGCGGAACAAATCGTGCTGGCAAAGCGTCATATCTGCACAGGCTCGCTCAGAACGAGTATGCAATAATCTCGCAAATAGCCATTCAGCATCGCACATCATAGGCGGCGTCAGGCTTCCTGATTCGCCCGGTTAGATGCAGAGGGACGATTATGAAAATCAGATTTGACTCGCGATACCTACTGGCAGTTGCTGCAGTGAGTGTGATGGCAATCGCTGTTGCCTGTGGGGGCGGGGACGATAGTGGTGAATTGGCGGTAGGTGATGATAGAGATGGTGTGTTTCTTGAAGAAAGGGGTTTAGTCGAATTCGCCGGAAGCGCCGGCCTTCCCGGAAGCCCCGGAGACGCGGAAAGTGTGGAAGTACAAGTACAGGCTGCCCGACCTGCGGCCACCGCAGCTCCCGCAGCCGCCGCGTTGCAAGCTAAGGAATCTGGCGACGCTCAGACGGTGGTCACAAAAGGCGACGGTTTCGGGTCTGCTGAATCTACCAGAAGTACCACAAGTGCTGGTTCGGCTTCGGTAGAAAAAGAAATTGCCGCAGCAACCGATGGTCGGGTGATTATCAGAACCGGTGACTACAACCTTACGGTCGAAGATGTAGCCCGGACTATGGACGACATTTCTAAAATTTCTATCTCTGCGGGTGGCTGGGTAGTTTCATCGGAACAATCGCGTAAGTATTTAGGTTTTATAGCGATACGCGTTCCCGCTGTCAGGTTCGACGACGTAATGGAGCAGGTTTCCGATCTTGCTACAAAAGTGAATTTCGTTACTACACGGAGCGATGATTTCACCGAAGAGTTCACCGACGTTTCTGCGCGAGTGCGAACACTTCGAGACACTACCGACCGTTTGCGAGAACTGTTCAACCGTGCAGACGAGGTTGAAGACGCACTTCTTATTCAGAAAGAGATAACTCGGGTTCAAAGCGACCTAGAAGCGTTCGAGGCCAGGCTCAATTTCCTCTCGAACAGCTCTGCGTTCTCGCTTATATCGGTTGCTCTCGAATCTGCTGATATTAAGTTGGTGATCGACGCCGGAGCCGATATTTCCACGACGGTTGGCGAGCAGGTCACGTATCGAGTTAAATTCACTCCCCCTGAGGGAATCGAAGAATTTTCCGTTACCTGGGATTTTGGCGACGGAACCGGTAAGCAGCAGACCAGCCGCACGGTTTTGACCGGCAATGGCGAAGAGCTGATAACTGCACCAATTATTCACAGCTTCTTCGACAACCAGGGATCTCCGTTCATAGTCACGGTAAAGCTCGAAGGATCGGGTGAAGGCGGTATCGCCAGAGGTGAGGACAAGCTGATCACCACGGTGAGCCGACTGCCTGTAATCGACTTATTTGCCGGCGAAAACCAGATTGTTGAAGTTGGAAGTGAAGTCCAGTTCAGCGCCTCGTTCACACGACCGGAAGGTGTTTTTGATCTTTCGTACGTGTGGAATTTTGGGGATGGAACCGCCCCGATCAAAGTCGAACTTGGGAGTTTGGAAGGCGCTGGTCAAATAACGACCACGCACGTCTACGAAAACTTTCGGCCGAAGCCATATTCGGTGACGCTAGTTATGACGGGAAATACAGACGTTGGGGCGGTAGAAGCAACCGGAGAGGTTAGCGTGGATGTTCGAGAGAACATAGGCGTCGCCCAGAGTGAACTCGACGCCGGAAGTTCAGCGCGCAACGCCTGGCGCGTCCTCAAATCAATCGGGGTGATTATTGCGAATCTCGGAATCTGGCTGTTGATTCTGAGCCCGATCTGGCTGATCGCAGGCGGAATAGTGTTTGTTCTCGTCAGGCGAAGCAGCAAGAACTACAACGCGACCTCCGCTGATGCACCATCACGGAGTGAGCGAGAGATGCTGGATATGTGATTCCCAGGTGAATTACATGGGGGAAGTCAGAAATTGCTTCCCCCATTGGCTGACCGATTACTGGCCGGTGAACCGGTCCCGCGCAAACTCTGGTAATCGAGACTGCACGCCCTCTGCCACGGCAATCAGTTGCGACTCGGTTAGAAGCGCGTTGCCATGGGAATCTGATGTCGCACTCATCGAAACGAAGCTGTTTCCAGATACATACACGATGATCGCACCGATACCAGCTGCTCGAATGTTCAGCAAATACGAATCTGCCCCGATCACTTCCTGTTGAACATCGGCGCGGTCACCTATCTGCTCCACACTGAGCAGGGCCGATGCGAGAGTCGAGTCGAAGAGGTTTAAAGCAGATTCGTTGGACTGGAACTTTACGATTGACAGGGCGAGCGAATCCCCAGGGGTCAGTTCATCGTTGCCTTCAAACGATCCAAACACTTCGATCAGGCAGTTGTTCGTAGCGCCGCTTTCGGCCAACCCCTGAATGCTGGCGATTGGGATCACCCGTTCGCGTTCGAACAGGCCAGATTTTCCTGTCAGGTCTTCAACCGTCCCGGCATCAAGAAATCCTTTACATGTTTCGTAGTTGCCAATGAGTTCCACCGGCGGCGGGGAAGGTGTTTCGGACTCAGTGTCATCTCCACCAGTACACGCGACGGCGACGAAAATAACTAAAAACAGGGCGGCGATAAGTATCTGAGCATGGCGTTTGAGGTTTTGAGACTTCGGCATTCAAACACTGTATCGACATCTGTCGGATTTCGAAAACCACTCACCGCTACGAAATATCACGAAATCAACGATCAGGCGGAAGGTCGAGACCGATGGTAGCGTGGCGGTTGGGGGTGATTCGCAGGCATGGGAGTGCATGCTGACGTCACCAGGTTTGTACGGGAATAACAGGTCAATAGCTATGCAGGTGACATGAATCGAGCTGCGAAAAACCCGTGCGGCAAGCCAAAACCCACCCCGACCGAGTAGATCGAGGTGGGTTCGGCCTCCCAGAGGTGCATGTGGGTACATCACTGGAACAC
>CAYLWG010000090.1:4203-11262 GCA_964387235.1 uncultured Dehalococcoidales bacterium | reverse complement strand
GGTGCTTGGGTACAACGTGTCGTCGGATATCCGGCTGCGGCCTGCCTGACGATACCGCACGGCGACTTTATTTAGCGGCTGTTGGAGTCGCGTGGCGACGTTTATTTAGTTGATGTTGGGTGACTGCGCGGTCGGGCGGTGATGCAGCCGGATGCCCACACAGCCGGATCAGAACTGCTGCTGGTCGGCTTCGAATAACGCTTCCCGGCGGCCCTACCCCCGGCTGCGGCAACCGAATCGGTCCGCTCCAACCATGTCGAAGAAAACGTCTTCTCGCGACCCCCCGGATCCCTCGACTGCGATGACTCCGCCCGGGACGCGTTGGAGAAAACGTCGTCTCGCGACTCTGGCGGATCTCTCGACTGCGATGGATCCGCTCTAGCCATGTCGGAGAAAACGCCTTCTCGCGACCCCCCGGATCCCTCGACTGCGATGGCTCCGCTCGGGACGCGTTGGAGAAATCGTTGTCTCGCGACTCTGGCGATACTACTTAGAAACTATCCCAAAACGCATTAATTGGCGAAGTGGTATTCCTTCCCCCACGGGCTCCCGGGGGAGAAGTCCAGGCATGCACTGAGCTTGCCGAAGTGTTGAGAGGAATGTTTTCGGCCGCGGTGTAGATGCTCTCGAACGGTATTTCCACCGAACAGCTTCCCCCTCACCCCAACCCTCTCCTCATGGAGAGGGAGCTTTGCGACGCTACTTAGCGGGGGCGACTATGTGGATGCCACATTCTTTGGCATCGGGGTCGCCCTCCCACCACCATCGACCTGCCCTTATATCTTCGCCCGGCCCAACAGCCCGGGTGCAAGGCGCGCAACCCAGGCTCGGGTAGCCCTTGTCGTGCAGTTCGTTGTACGGGACATCGTTTTCATCGACAAACTGCCGCACTTGCTCAAACGACCAACTGGCGAGCGGGTTCACCTTGTAGCTGCTGTGGGCCTCATCCCATTCGACTATGTCGATCGACCCACGGTCCATTCCCTGGTCACGGCGCAGGCCGGTTATCCAGGCGTCAAGACCCGAGAGTGCACGACCGAGTGGTTCGACCTTGCGGATTCCGCAGCAGAATTTTCGGTTGGCGACACCTTTGAAGAACAGATTGTTGCCGCGTTCTTTCACCATGTCGATCACAGCGCTCATATCTGGGTAGAAAAACTCGACATCGACTCCGTACCGCAGCTTTGTCTGATCGAACAGCGAATATGTTTCGGTTGGTAGGCGCAGCGTGTCGAGAGTCATCAGCCGGGCGTTGTGATTAACAGTCCAGTAAATGTGAAACAGTGCCTGATCTTCTAGCCCGAAGCTCGACATCTGGGCTGCCTTATTCCCGAATGTCTTATCGACCCATTGCAGCACGTCTTTAGCTGTACCGGCTTCGAGGCGGGTGTTGATTTCGGCAAGTTCGGTACTTGAAAACCGGGGTTCTACATAGGTCATCGTTATTTCGCTTGCATTTACTTTCTATCGGCGACTGACAATCGGTGCCGGTGACTGACGGCTGGCAACTGGTCGTTAGGCACATCCACGTATCACAGTGAAAGCCAGCGCACCGGGTTAGATTCTGACAACAAAAAACCCCTGGTTGTCATGTAACAAGGGGTTCGAAATCGATCCTGAAAATTGGTCTGAGCGAACTTTACGAACCCCCGGTCGGGTATTGGTCGGTACAGGTGCAAAAACAGGCACTTATGAGGCGATTTTTCATTTGTCCGAGTATACCACCGGGTATTGAATACTTCTCGATAGACCAGCGGCGAACCGGCACTTAGAATTGGTATGCCGAATACGTCGGTAACCACATTTTTTGACGCGTGTACGGAGTCGTTGATGACGTCGACCACAAGCCCTGAAGCCCTTAACGGGGAACGGATAGAAGAACTCCAGCAAATTGCCGGAGACCACATGTTCATGCACGCCGCCCAGACTAACGACTGGCGCGGCAAGCTGAAGATCTACGTTAAGGGAGAGGGAGTCTGGGTCGAAACAGTAACTGGCGACCGGTATATCGATGCAATGGCCGGGCTGTGGTACAAGGCTGCCGGTTATGGGCGAACAGAGATCGCCGACGCCGTTTATGCGCAGATGACAGCGATCGATTCGGCCCCCGCTGGCGGATCAACACTCCCGCAGATCGAACTCGCTGGCAAAGTGGCCGAATTGTACCCGGACCATGGTGCGCGGTCGTTCTTCGTTTCGGGTGGCTCGGAGGCAGTCGAGACGGCTGTGAAGATGGCGAAGAAATTTTCGCAACTGAACGGCAAGGCCGGCGCGTTTAAAGTCATCAGCCGACGCTACTCGTATCACGGCGGGACGGCAATGGCGGTAAGCCTGGGACGGAACCCGGCGGCGGACCCGATGGGGCCGGAGATGCCGGGTGCGCTCCACGTCGTCAACTGGAACTCCTACAGGCTTCCGTTCGCGGGCGACCCGGTTGATGTTGCGATCAAGTGCGCCAACGAATTCGAAACGGTCATCGTTCACCAGGGCCCCGAGACTGTCGCTGCAATCATTGCCGAACCAATATCGGCGGCATTTGGTATCCAGGTTCCGCCAGGCGAATACTGGCAACGGCTGCGTGAGATAGCCGACAAGTACGATGTCGTTCTTATCGCTGATGAGGTGATAACGGGATTTGGACGAACCGGCGAATGGTTCGCGCCGACACACTGGGGTGTGCAGCCAGATATCACAGCTGTGGCGAAGGCCATTACCAGTGGTTATGCGCCGCTCGGTGCGGCGATTGCCACGAAAAAGATTGCCGACGCGTTCGTTGGGGGGCCGAACGAAACGTTCAAGCACCTGATTACGTTTGGCGGACACCCGATATCATCGGCCGCAGCCCTCGCAAACCTCAAGATTTTCGAACGGGAAGACCTGGTTGGTAATTCACGCAGGATGGGCACGTACCTGTACGAAAAATTGCAGGGTCTGTTCAGTCATAAGATAGTCGGCGATGTCCGTGGCGGACTTGGGCTGCTCGCGGCGGTTGAGCTGGTTTCAGACCGCGAAAACAAGACACCGTTCCCTGCGGAGGCCGGATTGGCGAAGAAATTGCCGAAAATGCTCTTCGACCGAAAGATGGTCAGTTTCAGGGCTGGCGACGTGATTTCGATCTGCCCACCGCTGTCTATCACAAAGGATGAAATCGACTTCATTGTCGATGCCATAGACGGTTCACTTAGTGAACTGGAAGATGATCTCGGCATTTAGGGCTCTGTGAATGCTGCGTACGGTAGCTTTCGCATCTAAAATTTGGTATCGTGCCGGACACTTCCGGCGGTGTAATTTGTGGATCGCCGGTTTTAATTTGTAATCATGTAACGAGTTGTCGATCTAGATTTTCAAAGTGACGACTCGATTGATAGGGCGACGAGTACAGGGGACCCAGAATGGCAGAATCCACCGAAACCGCAGTTGATGAGAAGGAAGAAGTTCTCTCGGACGCTGTGGCAGTGGACACCGATGGTTTTGGCGCGAGTGCTATCTCTGAGGAGATAGTTCTTGAAGTGAAAGACCTCCAGACCCATTTCACCACCCGTTGGGGAACTGTGAAAGCGGTGGACGGAGTTAGCTACCACATCAGGCGGGGCGAGACTCTGGGCATTGTTGGCGAATCGGGTTCCGGTAAATCGGTTACCGCGCTTTCGCTAATGAGACTGGTTCCTTCACCTCCGGGGCGAATTGTTGGCGGAGAAGTGGTTCTCAACGGTCGCAATTTGCTCGACCTGAGCGAGAAGGAAATGACAGGGGTTCGTGGCGGTGAAATATCCATCATCCTGCAGGACCCTATGCAGGCCTTGAACCCGGTTTTCAATATTCAAAACCAGGTCGGCGAAGCTATAAAAATTCACCAGAAACTGAAAGGGCAGGCACTCTGGGAAAAGATCGTCGACTCACTCCGCAAGGTACGGATTCCTGCCCCAGAGGTTCGCGCCAAAGACTACCCGCACCAGCTTTCCGGTGGAATGCGACAGCGTGTTGTCGGGGCTATCGGCATCTCATCGGCCCCGTCGGTAATCATCGCCGACGAGCCAACAACATCGCTCGACGTCACCATTCAGGCGGCATACCTGCGATTGCTTCGCCAGATTCAGCAAGAAGAAGGAGTAGCGATCGTTTTCATTACTCACGACTTCGGAATCGTGGCGAAAATGTGCGACCGTGTTGCCGTGATGTACGCAGGCCGCATCGTGGAACTTGCCGATGTCAGGACGATTTTCAACGAGCCGAAGCACGAATACACAAAGGCTCTGATTAGTTCAGTGCCGAAGCTGGAAGAGAAGACTGGTCGATTGCCTCAGATCGAGGGTCAGCCACCGTTGCTTTACAACCTTCCTCCAGGCGATTCATTTGCACCCCGCTCGACACTGGAATTCACACCCGAAGATGCGGAGCGACGGCCACCTCTTGTTGAGGTTGAGCCAGACCACTGGGTGCAACTCTCGAGAAGTTCGGTTTCTGAATACGATAAGTACGCCCATTTGATGCCCACTGAATAGCAGTAGACCCAGCAAACGTAGAAAAAGCGATCCACGGGAATCGGTAACGACCTATGACAACAACTGTTGAAAAACCATCCACTGAATCAGGTATCGTCCCATCGGCACCTGGCATTAACCCCAGTGCTGACGCGATCATTTCAATCCGTAATCTCAGGAAGTGGTACCAGGTCGGTGGTGGCTTTCTGGGGTTCGGTAAAAAGATTTATCTGAAGGCCGTCGATGATGTGAGCTTTGACATCGAGCGCAGCAAGACCTTCGGGCTCGTTGGTGAATCCGGCTGTGGTAAAACGACCACCCTGAAGCTTCTGCTCGGGCTCGAAGTCCCGACTGCCGGCACGATTTACTACGAGGGTGAAGACGTTTCGACGATGACGAAGGCCGGTAAAACGGAGTTCCGTCGGTCGGTGCAGGCGGTTTTCCAAGACCCATGGTCATCGTTGAACCCACGAATGCGTGTACGTGCAATCGTTGGTGAGCCGCTCGAAATCGCCACCACAATGACTAAGAAACAGATCAACGATCGTGTTTCTGATCTGTTGAGCGAAGTTGGGTTAAACCCGTACCAGGCAAACTTGTACCCGCACGAATTTTCGGGCGGGCAGCGACAGCGAATTGGTATCGCTCGGGCACTGGCCCTTAACCCGAAGGTAATTGCGCTGGACGAGCCTGTTTCAGCGCTGGATGTTTCGATTCGTGCTCAGATCATGAACCTGCTGGTTGACCTTCAGGAAGAGCACGGTCTGGCGTACCTGCTGGTTGCTCACAACTTAGCGACGGTTAGGTACATGTGCCATTCGATGGCTGTCATGTATTTGGGTGTCGTGCAGGAAACGGGCGATACCGAGGCGATTTTCAACAACCCGATGCACATTTACACGAATGCGCTGGTCTCTGCGGCCCTGCCGTCGCACCCGGACATTGAACGTGAAGAGTTCCTGCTACCGGGCGAGGTAGTTTCGCCGATCGACCCACCACCTGGTGATGTATTTATGACCCGGACGCCGCTTGAAGTGGATCCGAACCACAAATGGGCCAACGAACGCCCGCCGCTGGTGGAAAAAGAGCCAGGACACTGGGTGGTAGATACCCCGTGGTCTATGGCAGCCGACGCCGGCCTCCGCGTGGAGCTGAAGGGCCTGAAGGGCGTCTAGCCTTTCTCTGGCTTCGATCAGAACGATAAAAAAGAGCCACTGCAACTGCAGCGGCTCTTTTGCTTCAAGTCGTATTCAGTCGTATACAGGGCCCTGCCTGATACGTGGTGTGGCTCCCGGGCCTGGATTCGAACCAGGGTTGGAGGCTTCAAAGGCCCCTGTCCTACCGCTGAACGACCCGGGATCGCGAGTGTTCAAGGATACGCGAGGTACGGGTGGTGGTGTGGAGCAGTCCCCGCTATCAGCGACGAAGATTCTCTCTAAGCGGCAGCGTTATTGGAGCCAGTATCTGGGTCGGGAGTAGATTCAGCATCAAGTCGCGATTCCGAAGCGGGCACATTTTTCTTGTTCTGAACAACTTCGGTACGACGTCGACGAAGCATAGCAACGGCTTGGGCCTCTGGAGATTCGGGGTTTGAATCGGTGACGTCGGTTCCAAGATATCTACTACTCGGGTTGACCCGGTCTGCTTCTCCATCCGGCTCGTCATCCAACACTGGCAGCAGGATCGTAAACGACGTTCCTGCACCGAGTTCGCTATCCAGCGAAACGGTACCTCCGTGCATAGAAACGATTCGCTTTACTAACGCCAGGCCCAGACCCGTGCCGGGCACTTCCCAGTTCTCGTCGGTGCGGGAACGGAAAAACGTATCAAAAATATGGCCCTGGTCATCGGTTGAAATACCATATCCGTTAT
This sequence comes from uncultured Dehalococcoidales bacterium, assembly GCA_964387235.1. GTDB lineage: Bacteria > Chloroflexota > Dehalococcoidia > Lucifugimonadales > Lucifugimonadaceae > Lucifugimonas. The sequence continues at coordinate 4,909 of CAYLWG010000090.1, read as the reverse complement.
CGCTGATAACGATCTCGGCTTTTTCGTCTACCATCGAAATCTCGATGTCGATATCTGCCCCGACAGGCGAGTATTTCACCGCGTTTTCAACAAGGTTAGATATGACCTGCCTGATCTTCTCCTTATCGGCAGTCAGTTCAATGCCCTCGGTCACATCGGCGGTTATTTGCTGATCTTTCCCGGAAACCAATGGCCCGAGACTTTCGACCAGTTCGATAACCATTTCGCCCAGATCGAAGTTTGCTTTTGTAAGCGAGAATGCCGAACTTTCTGTCTTGGAAATATCGAGGAGATCAGAGATGAGCCTGTTCAAATGAGTGGCGTTCCGGCGGATTACCCCGAGTTGTCCCAGCTGTTTTTCAGCGAGATTATTCGCCCGGTTTCGAGCGAGAATATCGGTGTAGGCCGATATAGCTGTTAGCGGCGTGCGCAACTCATGCGAGACCATCGCAAGGAACCGACTCTTGGCCTCGTTGATTCTCTCGAGTTCAGCGCTTTTCGCTTCGAGCAGCGACTGTTTCTCTCGTGATTCAGCAAGCTCCAGCGCCTGCTCGTACGACATAGCGTTCTGAATGGCCGGCGTTACCTGAGCCGCCACCTGTGCGACCAGGCTGAGGTCGTTATCCGTATAGGCGTTTTCATCACGGTTCATAATGGTGAGATAACCGATGTGCCCCGAAGCCTGAGTTCCCAGTGGCACTTCGAT
>CAYLWG010000090.1:0-4193 GCA_964387235.1 uncultured Dehalococcoidales bacterium | reverse complement strand
CAGCCCGGCTCTTTCCATGGCATCGCCGAGCGCACCATCGGGCCGGGCACCCAGAGATCGGCCCGACCAGGTGTCGATATCCTGTCCGTTGTAAGGATTTTCGCGGTCGTCTGGATCGCTTTCGTTGGTCTCGAATTTAACCCCAATCGAGAATGCCTGCCATTTATGGTCGTCGTCACGCTGCAAACTCGAAATGACCAGGCTGTCGTACCTGACCAGCACGGCAAGCTCATCAGAAACACGTTCGAAAACGCTCTGGAGTTCAAGGTCTTCACTGACTGCGACGGAAATTGCCGCCAGGGACCGCTTGATTTCGGCTTCCTTTTGCTGCCGTCCGTACATCCGGGCCGACTGCAACGCCCCGGCCAGCTGATCGGCGACCCGTGTAAGCAATTCGACATCATCGGTTGTGTAGGCATCGGCAGATTCCGAACGCACCGTCAGGATTCCCACGACCTGACTCAGCATCGTCATGGGAACGGAGATGATCGCTCCCCACTCTTTGGAATTGAGCTGGGCCGAAGCGTAATGATTCCTCAAGTCATCGAGTTCGCTGCCCGATGCAAAGAGGGGCAACATTTCGAGCGCCACACTCTCTTCAATCGAACCTGCGTACGCGAAGCGCTCGTTAATCGGATGTTTTTTGTCTGCCTTCGTCCAAGAAAGTCGCAGTGCGCCTCCGGTAACGGACCGGTCGATCGATGCTATTTCGAGCCTGGAAATGTCCATTCGTTGAGATAGTTCTTCAGCGATTGGGCCGATTGCCGAAGAAAATTCGACAACAGAACTGGCTTCACGTGCCACGTTCGCCAGCAGTTGGCGTTCGGTCGATTCCCGCTGCAGGTCGGCATGCAATTGCAGGTTCGATATCGTCCCGGCTACGTGTCCGGCAACCTGCCCCAGTAAATCGATATCGTCAAAGGTAAAGGCGTCGGGCCGAGAGCTGGCGAGCAGCAGGGCGCCGATGCTGGTTGAACCTGCCACCAGCGGAACAATAACGACCGCCTCGGTATTGTCTACAGACCAGCCCAGCGATGCGAGATCGCCTGCGACGATTTCGCCAAGTTCATCAGCCGTCACAAGAATAGGTGCTTGAGTTTCAAAGGCGTCCTTGAACGCATTGGCCTCGAAATTGATTACCTGTAGCGGTGGCCCGGGTGCTGCGGGTACCGCATGAATGATGTGATGCTGGTCGGAGCCGCTGTGTCGCGCACAGATAGCGACCCGTTCGGTTGGTACCGAGCGCATTACGGCCAGCGAGAACTGTTCACAAACCGACTGGATGTCCAGCGATGAACTGACGATCTGCCCGATATCGGAAAGCAGTTCGCGGACCGTCGAATCGTTATCTTTTGCGGAATCTTCCGATTCGTACTCGACGTTCTCGACCATTGCCAGATAGGCGTCAGGTTTTTCGCCCGTTGCCTCGGCCTCGAAAATTATCGGGCCGAGAAATACATCGACCGGGCTGACTGCACCGGTTGCGGTTTCGGCGGCCAGGCTCAGGGTTATCCCCTGCAATGCGGGCGGCCACGCGTACGCGGGAACCAGAAAATCGGCCGGACTACCGATCAGCTCATTCCGCGTATAACCAAACTCATCCTCGCAGGCCGAATTGACTGCGAGAATAGTTCGATCGGAAGAAATAACCAACGCAGAAGTTGGCAATGCTTCGATCCAGGCCCAGTTAGAGCGCGATCTGTTGTTCCCGGAGTCGTCCATTATTTCAAGGTTGCAGCAGCATGACGATGGCAGGTTGATTCGTGCGTAGTTCGATAGTCCTACGGATGAGCAGGTAAGTTTGTTATTCAACGGGTATGCACCCGATATCCTCGATGATGTATTCACATTAGTGGGAAAGTGACTGTGCACACTAACAATCGAATTGGGGAGTTTCCCGTAGCGGCACATGTGCCAAGCGTGGCATTGTCGAACAGTGAAGATGGTTCACTACTCAACCGGACCGTCGATCTTTGAGCGTAAAAAATTGGAAACCGACCAGTATGCGTGATCCGCGAATCGATGAGATTCTCGAACAAATTGGCGAAGTAGACGCACAGGGCAGGCCAACACGGGTTGCCGACATGGCGCGCGAAGTCAACGATTACCTCGTCGAGATAGAGAAACTTCGTTCGGAAGTCGATATCGCAACGCGTCAGGTCGTATATCTTTCAGGACGCGAGCAGGCGATGCGACAGTCGTCGGCATCGGTCACGCAGACTTCCGGTGCGAACGCCCTTGCGCCGCGTATGGACGAGATCGAGCACGATTTCGAGTATCAGCGAGAACGGCTCGAAACTGTTTCAGCCAATCTCAAAGCACGCCAGAGCATGGTCAAGAACACGCAGCAGCTCATTGCGGCACGAATTAGCTCGGTGCAGCAAATTCTCGATACGTATTCCAGTTCGACACCTGCGGAACTAAACGCTGATTCCGGTGCGGCTGACGGCTCGCCGGTTAAGCGCAAGAAGATAATCCGCCGCCGCCGACTGGTACGCAGGCGGCGTTAGGGTTCGTTTCTGGCTAGGCTGGCTTGGTGGCTTGGTATCTATCCCAAAACTCCCTCTCCTTTGGGAGAGGGTTGGGGTGAGGGGAAAGTTACCAATATGAAAGCACGTTTTCGATGGCTTCGACTCCACGGTCGATAACTTTCGTTCAACCGTGGCAACCTGTGTGCCGCCATCCCCGTCTGGGCAAGGAATTTTGCCTTCGCCTGTAAGCGCGTTTTGGGATAGTTTCTTAGTGGCTTGGTGGGCGGTTGGCTTGGTGGGTGCACTTTAGCTTCGGGTGCAAGCTGGAATCTGATCACGTTAAGCGGTTCAGGGCCACAGGCAAAAAGCCTTTACATGCCGCGGCACACGCATGCTCCCGGCCTGTTCACGACAAGAGTCCAGCCCCTGTTCCCCCACGTAACCTCTGTAACCAGACAGCAGTCCATGTCTGGGACGCTGTACGATAGCCGTGCCACGTCTGCCGCCCATCAGATGTTTGCGGGCCCAACCCCAGTTCGGACCCGGTGCCCGCACCGACCGTAAGCGAGTTCTATGACAGCCGGTTCAACCGCGAAATCGACGCCGCTGCTACAGGTGCGGAATCTCCGTACATCGTTCAACACGCCCGATGGAAAACTAACCGCCGTCGCGGGCGTATCGTTTGATATCGATCACGGCGAAACCCTGGGGCTTGTAGGCGAGAGCGGCTGCGGCAAAAGCGTCACCGCGCTCTCGATAATGCGGCTAGTTCCGAACCCTCCTGGAGTGATAGAAAACGGCGAAGTTCTGTTCGAAGGCGTGGATTTGCTCAAACTGCCCGACCGGGAAATGCAATCAGTACGCGGGGCTGGCATCGGGATGATATTCCAGGAGCCGATGTCTTCGCTCAACCCGGTGTTGAGCATTGGCCGACAGATAACTGAGCCGCTCCAGGCGCATTTGGCCCTGAATAAATCTCAGGCGCGTGACCGGGCGGCCGAACTATTGAACATGGTGGGCATCGCCGATTCCAGAGAGAGACTCGGAGACTACCCGCACCAGTTAAGCGGAGGTCAACGCCAGAGAGTGATGATAGCTATCGCTCTCAGCTGCGAACCAAAATTACTTATTGCTGATGAGGCGACAACGGCCCTCGACGTGACGATTCAGGCCCAAATTCTCGAGTTGATGAAGGAATTAACTTCCGATCTCGGGACCGCACTCCTGATAATCACCCACAATCTTGGCATTATCGCCCGTTATGCCGACCGGCTAAACGTGATGTATGCCGGGAAAATCCGTGAATCGGGAACGGCCGAGCAGGTTTATTTGAGGCCGGCTCACCCTTACACAATTGGTTTGCTCAACTCGGTTCCAAGACTTGATCGCCCTTCGACAGCCCGGCTTGATCCGATTCCGGGTGAAATACCCGATCCGAGCGACCTGCCGACAGGATGTGCTTTCAGGCCCCGTTGCCGCTGGGCAACTGCAAATTGCGAGGTTACAGAACCAGTCTTAGAAGAGGTTAGTGGGCCAACGACGGAACAAGCCGGTGGTAGGCAGTATGTGGCCTGTTTCGAATCGACCGCCGTCGCAGGTTCCGCAGAGTTGGCGCAAACATGACAATCGCGAGTGACAGGTCGCGACTAACGGGTGATCGAGAAGAGCTTGCTTCTTCCGGCGCGCCGGGGAATGCGCCCATCCTGAGCGTCAGAAATCTGA
>CAYLWG010000089.1:0-11262 GCA_964387235.1 uncultured Dehalococcoidales bacterium | reverse complement strand
TGTCTGGATTTCTACGATGTCGGAGCAACCGGGCTTCGTTCAGGCAGCAATACTCACGCCGTTTGGGAATGGCGAAGACGACTCGAACGAAATCGAAGTGATCTCGTACTGGGAATCCGAGGAACTGCGCCTTGAATGGGTCGCAAGGCCAATTCATGACGAAGTCTTCGCGCCAATCATGGAGTTATCCGAGATTGTCTCGTCAACAGTCAAAACGGTCGGCCACGCCTGGAACATCTGACCGACCGGCAACCTGCCTTTGGTAACTGACTTCCGGCGACTGGAAACCAGGTACAGCGCATCACAAAAACAACCAGAAGCCGTAGCTATCGCCGCGGTAGTTCGGGACTCGCCAGCGCTCGACCGCCTATCATCCGGCGTGGTCAGCGCATTCATCACTCGGAAGCTGTCCAGCTATAAACCACACGGAGGGTAATTCGGAAATGCGAACGACGGCAGACACGGTCATCATTGGCGGCGGGGTTATGGGCGCGAGCATCGCCTACCACCTTTCGGAAATGGGGCACACCAATGTGGTCTTGCTCGAACGCAAATCTCTCGCCGCTGAAGGCACGGGCCATTCCGGCGCACTCGTCCGCCAGCACTACAGCCAGGAACCACTCGTCAAAATGGCGGTACGGTCGGTGCAGATTTTCGAGGAATTCGAAGAACGAACAGGTCGGGCCAACGTCTTTACACAAAACGGGTGGATCAAGATCGGGTCTGCTGAAATGCGCCCGGAAATGGAACGCCTTATCAAAAGGAACAGAACGCTCGGCGTCAAAGCAGACCTACTGACCATCGATGAAGTGGAAAAACTGATCCCCGGAATCAACACGGATGGCATCGGATCCGCGCTCATCGAGCATGGCGGAGGCTATGCCGATCCGGTCGCGACCACTGAAGGGTTTGCCGATGTAGCGCGATCACGAGGGGTAGAAATCATCGAGGGAGTTTCAGCGACCGGAATCGAAACGAAAGCCGGTCGTGTGAGCGGCGTCATAACCAGTGCCAGTGACGGCAATGTTTCTGGCAACAAGACAATCTCCACTGAATTCGTCGTGAACGCCGCCGGGCCGTGGGCACCTGAAGTAGCCCGGTGGGTAGGCATCGACCTGCCCATAAAGGTCACACGCGAACAGGACCTGGTCGTGGAATCAGACGATGCGGCGTTGCGCCCTGAATACCCGGTATCCGATGGCCTCGACCGGATTTACTGGCGTCGTGACCGCGGCCGGCTGCTGGTCGGCGACGGCCATCCAAAGGAATCTGAGTACGTTGATCCTGATGATTTTAAAATCGCCCACGATGCGAATTTTGAACTCGAAGTCATGGCCCGGCTAAAGCACCGAATCCCCGGGTTCGCCGACCACGCAAGAGTGATCGGTGGCTATGCGAGCCTGTACGATGTCACGCCCGACTGGCACCCGATTCTCGGTGGTGTCGATGGAGTGGACGGCTACATAAACTGCAACGGTTGGAGCGGGCACGGGTTCAAGTTGGGACCATCGGTTGGCGAACTAATTGCCCAAGAGATCGTGAACGGCAATTCGTCATCTATCGACATTTCATCGCTCAACCTCGACCGCTTCGAAAAAGGAGCCTTGCTCGCAGGTTCGTATGCGGGCAATCAGGCCTAATCCAACAGCAACGTTTTTACCGTAGATAGTAGATCTGGTGTTTCTAAACCACCGCTGACTGCCATGGCGAACTATCGTTGTTGCCTGCCGAACGCGAACCGCATCGCTACACCGCACCAATCTCTCACGCCGCTAACCCGTGGCATCGACTACGATTGGCTGAGGCTGCTTAACGAACGATGCGAAGCCCTGCTCACTGGCAAACACCACACCGCCGATGAAATCCCGAACTTCCAAAGCGAGCGTCCCCGGCGAGAAATCGCCAGATGTACCGCCCCGCCGGTCGGGGAAAACGCACCGATTCTGGTGGCGTTATTCCGATATCGGCTTACAACGGCGCGTTATGGCCTATGCGTTCATAGGAATGACGACACTGGCGGCGATCTTTGCATTCGTTGCGCTCGATGCCGTTGATAAGAGCACGGACGCCATCTTGCGTGAACGCCTGAACCTGGCGACCACCGTCGCTCAGTCGATCGACCAGACGATTCTTGCCAGCAAATCGCTCGTGTTGCTAACTGCAAACGACCTCGGCTCGGCTCGCCCAGAATCTGGCGAACAATCTGGCGCATCGGGGGAGCCCAAAGAGTCAGGCGAGTCAAGTGAGCTAACACTCCATGAAATCGCCATGCTCAATTCACTCCGGGTATCGCTGGCTGACGTCAACGCCGGAATGCTTCCTGAGAGCGTCGTCCTGTTTGATTCCGATGGCAAAATAGTCTGGCAATCGTACCTGCAGGCCGAAACAGAACGGGAAGTAACACCACCAGATTTTTTTGGCGAAGCAGAATCGCTGGCAGTACACCCCGGAGGCAGGCAGGGACAGGGCTACTCGACATTCAGTGTCGGTGCTGAAATATTTGGGAATTCAGAGTTGGCCCGCATTGGCGTAGTTATTCTGCCATCGCACCAACTCCTTGCTGTAGTTGGCCAGACCGACGCGTCGTTCGGTGAGTATCGGTTGGAATTGCTGGATATTAACGGCCGGGTGATAGCCAATTCTGCGGGCGAGAGGCCGAACGACGGAAGCCGCCATATAGACGCGATCGGCGATCTCGTGGCCGGCCGGTCTGAAGGCGTTGGCGAACATACTCCGCCGAATGGCCCGCACGATGACGTCGGTGTTAGCCACATCGTTGCTTATGCCCCGTTATCGAGCGTTCCGTGGGGAGTTGTGCTGGAACAGAGCGGAGGTACCGCCCTGGCACTTCCAAACAGCCTCAGGCAGCGCGTGCTGATCATCGCCGCCGCAGGAGTAGCAGCGGGATTGGCGATGGCATGGGTAACAAGCCGACAGGTTGTAGTACCACTGGCTCGATTGACCGGGCAGGCGAGAAGGATTGCAGGAGGTGACCTTTCGGGATCCATTGCCCCAGAAGGACAGGATGAGGTACGCAGGCTCGCCGTGTCGTTCGAGACAATGCGCGGGCGACTCGAAACATCACAACGTGAACTCGCCGATTGGAGTACGGAACTGGAAGAACGTGTCCGCGAGCGGACAGCCCAACTGGAACAACGAGACCGAGAACGGAACATGTTGCTGAACAAGGTTATTTCGGCTCAGGAGGACGAGCGTAAGCGCATCGCCCGTGACCTGCACGATCAGATCGGACAGACGTTGACCGGTCTTGTCATGCAGATCGGTGGTGCTGAAGCAAAACTGACCGACGATCAGGCAACGATCAAAGAACAGCTCGCCAGGCTGGGAGAATCTGCCAGCGGGGCCGTCGAAGAAGTCCGCCGCATGATGTCCGACCTCCGACCGAGCATCCTTGATGACATGGGGCTTGAGAGCGCGGTTAGCTGGTATACCGAAACTCACCTCGAACGAGAGGGAATAAAGGTAGTACTCGACCTGCATAGGTCGGTAAACCCGCTCTCGCCAAACGTGGAAATTAGTGTTTTCAGGCTGTACCAGGAAGCCATAACGAATGTAATCAAACACTCAGCCGCCTCGCACGTCCGCATCTCTCTCGCCTACGATAAAAACCATGTGAGCGGGACAATCGAAGACGATGGCATCGGCTTCGATGTATCAGCTGCCGAACCGGGGGCCGATGGCGGCTGGGCGGTTGGCCTGCTGGGCATGACGGAACGGGCGAGCCTACTTGGTGGTTCGCTCGACATTGATTCGAGTCCCGGCAACGGGACCGCTGTGAACTTTGTGATACCGCTGGAAGGCACCGCAAGCAATGACTGAGAAGTCGGTAAGGGTTCTGATAGTGGACGATCATGACATCGTCCGGGCAGGCATCCGAATGCTGCTCGACGCCCAGCCCGATATGGCGGTCATAGGTGAAGCGAGCAATGGTGAAGAGGCGGTCGAGATGGCCGCTTCGATGAAACCAGATGTCGTGCTAATGGATATATCGATGCCGGGCATGACTGGCATCGAAGCAACCCGAAAGATCAAAAAAACCAGCCTGAAAATCGAGGTAGTGGGGCTTACGATGCACGCTGAAGACCGCTATTTCTTCCAACTGCTACAGGCCGGGGCATCGGGTTATGTTGTGAAAGGTGCGGCCCCGCGCGAACTGCTCGACGCAGTACGCGCTGCTTCCCGCGGCGAGGCCTATATCCACCCGAGCCTGCAGAGAAAACTTATCGGCGACTACGTGTCGCGGGCCGAAGGAAACGACCGGGGCTCCGTGCTCGCGGGCCTGACAGAACGCGAGCTGGAAGTACTGCGCCTCATAGTCGATGGTCAGACCAGTCGCGAAATCGCCGAATCGCTGGTCATCAGCCCGAACACGGTAGAGCGTCACCGGCAGAACATCATGTCGAAACTGGGCCTTCACAACCGTGCCGAACTGGTCCGGTACGCGATAAGCAAGGGACTCGTAGAAGTCGAGTAACTCGCGCCCTACCCCACCCTCATCAAAAGCGGGAATGGTACGAACACACCACTTAAAGATGGTGCGTCCATTATTTCCGACTGACCCGTTGCCGCGATGCCTGAGATGGCCACGTTTCCTACGCTCTAATCAGTAAATGAACTTGATCCCAATGGACTGGAGGGAATCTGATGAGAGCGAAAATTACCACGAGTGCGACCCTACTGATACTCCCGTTGATATTTATCGGGCTGGTCGCCTGCGCCACAGATAGCGGCGTCACAGATAGCGGCATCACAACGGGCCAGGCCGAAGTAATTGGCGAAACCCTGGGTGTTTCAGAAGCCATCGACACACATGCAGACGACACCGCTCAAAACGAAATCGTGGCAGATGTGCATGTCGACGAAGACCAGCATGCCACCGACAACGTTGACTCCCATGATTCGGAAGCGACTGCGCTGGCCAAGCATGACGAGGATCCACATGCCGACACGGTTTCAGAAGGACATCAAGAAGAAGCCACAGGGGCCAGTCCCCACGTAGACATGGACGGACCGGTCGACCCGGACGCGCCAGTGATGCACTTGTTCGCCTTTGAATTCAGCTACGACACGGCGACGATAGAAGTCGAAGCCGGCCAGCCGTTTTCAATCCAGATACACAACGAAGGCAGTCTGGAACACGACATTACGTTCGTAGGTTTTGAATCCGAATTCGGTCTGCACGTCCTACCAGGCGAAGACAACATCGCCACCTGGGCGATACACGAGCCGGGTGAATACCTTTACTACTGCACAGTTCTGGGTCACCGTGAAGCTGGAATGACGGGAACGTTGGTGGTTGTTTCCGGTGAATCCGATGGCGGGCACGTTGAAGCCGATGGGCATCAGGAAGAAGCCGATCCGGTGCAACAAGATGAGCACGTAGAAGAGGATGCCCACGAAGACGATGTGCATGATGACGCCACATCGGGCACCTGAATCGATTCGATAACGGGATCCTGAAAGATCTGATGATGCCGACGAATCTTTCGTCGGCATCACTCTTTAACGCGTGCAGTCCAGCCACCTCGATCGGCCAATCGAATCGATCTGCCCACCGCTACCGCTTACCCCTCAACCGCACCACCCTCCGAAAGCTGGTGTGAAACCAGCTGCGCGTACAGCCCGCCCCGCTCGAGCAACTCACTGTGAGTTCCCGATTCCACCACCTTGCCGCGGTCCATCACAACTATCAGATCGGCATTCATCACAGTCGACAACCTGTGTGCGATCACAAGAGTCGTCCGGTCTGAAGCGAGTCGGTCAAGCGCACCCCTCACCATTTGCTCGTTGACAGCATCCAGATGAGAAGTCGCCTCGTCCAGCACCAGTATCGGGGCATTCTTCAGGAACGCCCGTCCTATCGCAATACGCTGACGCTGCCCACCCGAAAGCTGTGCGCCACGCTCGCCAACCACCGTGTCCAGACCATCTGGAAGCGTCTCGACAAACCCTGAAAGCCCCGACATTTCGATGGCTTCGGCCATCTGCTCGTCCGTCGCATCGGGCCTTGCAATCAAAAGATTCTCCCGAAGACTGGTGTTGAACAGATAGGTGTCCTGCGCGACCAGTGCAAGATGCTCCCTGAGGCCCGACAACACATAATCACGCAGGTCGTTTTCGCCCAGTTTTATGCTGCCGACCTGCGGGTCCCAGAAGCGCATTATCAGGTGAGCGGTCGTCGTCTTGCCAGCTCCAGACGACCCCACCAGTGCAACCGTCTGTCCCTGTTCAATCCGGAAAGAAACATCGTCCAGCGCCCTGAAATCGGTGAAGTCATAACTGAACTCCACACCGTCCACGCTGATACCCGTTCCGCTTACCTGACCGACGTCGCCATCCGTCACCATCACTGGCTCAAGCTGCACCGCGTAAATCCTTCGAGTCGAACCGATGGTGTCGGCCAGAAGCCTGCCTACCGTCGATATCTCCGAAATGGGCAGGAAGGCCGACATCGCAAGCAGGGTCATTAGTGGCAGGATTCCAGGGTCGAGAGTGTTGTTCGATACCAGCACAGCACCCACCACTGCAATCGACAGCCCGCCCAGGCCCGTCACAACCTCCAGAAGTATCTTCTGAAGCGTTAGTTCACGGAAGAATGGCACTCTTACGTCCACGTATTCCTGCGCCATAGCCATGAACTCGGCACGGCGGTGATCGCCCATGTTGTAGGCCGCAACTTCATGAAGTCCCTGCATCGAATCGACCGTGTGCGAATTCATCTCGCCCAGCTTCTCTCTCGACCTGCCGCCCAACCTGTCCACACGTTCGCGGGCAAAAAGTGGGCTGAGGGCCGTAACCAACAGGAACGGGGCGATAGTTGCGGCCAGCGGCCAGTCATAAATGCCCACCGTCACCAGCACGCCAACCGGCACTATCACCGCAACAAATGCTGGGGCCACTATGTGAGCGAAGAAGTACTCGACAGTCTCGACATCCTGAGTCGCCATACTCACCAGGTCGCCAGTACGCCGCCTGATCAGATAAGCCGGGGCCAGCTGGTCTAGCTTGGTAAATAGTGTTATTCGCATCTCGGAAAGCAACCGGAACGCCACATCGTGCGAAACCCACGATTCCGCCCAGTGAAGCACCGCCGTAAGCGGCGCCATAACCAGCAGCAGTACAACCAGCCGATCGTAAGGTTCGCCCGACCGAATCGCAGCGACAATCAGTCCGCTGACAATGCCAATCCCTATCAGAGTTACGAACCTGCCGGTACCCAGAACGAAACTGAATAAAAGCCCCTTCCACCACGGCCCGATAAGACCCATCAGCACACCAAAGGTCGAAATCCACCCCATACCCTCCGCTCGCAGAATGGCATCAGTCGGCTCCATGTTCGCCGCCTCGCCTATCTGCCCTTGGGGTCGGTCGAAGGAACCATCAGAAGGCGATAAACCGACAACGCCCTCTTCGAGCGGTGTTCGTGGAAGTAAAACGGGCGATTCCATCTCGGCAGTCGCCTGAGCATTCATCAGGCGCGAATACTCTGCACGATTGGCCATGAGTTCATCATGCGTTCCCGATTCGACAACTTTTCCGTTACGCAGTACGTGGATTCGGTCGGCCCTGCGCACGCTGGAAAGTCGGTGAGCTATGACAAGCACCGTCCGCCCCATCATCAACCGTTCGAGCGCCTGCTGAATGATGTGCTCGTTTTCAGCATCAACCGCCGAAAGTGCCTCATCTAAAACCAGTATTGGTGCATCTTTGAGCAACGCTCTGGCGATGGCGATACGCTGACGCTGCCCCCCCGATAACCTGATCCCCCGCTCGCCTATCAACGTGTCGTAGCCATTCGGAAGGCGGTCGATGAACTCGGTAGCGTTGGCAATTTCGGCGACTCGTCGCAGGTCGCTGTCCGAAGCCGACTGGTTCCCGAATCGCAGGTTTTCTGCAACCGTCCCATAAAACAGGTAAGTGTCCTGCGAAACGACGGCAATATGTTTTCTCAGGTCGTCGGGAACGAGTCCTGCCAGGTTCTGGCCTCCGATTTCGACGGAGCCAGAATCTGGATCGAAGAACCTGAGCAGCAGCCGCACGACCGACGTTTTGCCCGCCCCACTCTCTCCAACGATAGCCGCGGTCTCCCCCGCCGTGATCTTCAGGTTGAAACTATCGAGAGCGGCCCTCCGGCTACCCGGATACGAGAATGAGACATCTTTGAACACGATATCTTGTTTAGATATTTTTGTATCTTGTGCCGACGGGCCATTGGGCGATGGGTCTTTGGGCGACGAGCCTTCGGGCGACGGGCCTTCGGGCGAGGGTCTGTCATCGACAAGTGGCCTTGCATCAAGAAACGAAAAAATCCCGTGAGCAGCCGATAGCCCGTTCATGCCCTGATGAAACAGCTGGCTCAGTTCCCGAAACGGCCTGAATAGCTCGATGCCGAGCATGAGTTTTTCAAACTCCATCTCGCCGGATTCGACCCGACCGGCCCCAACTACGAGCAGCACTGCCGCACCGATGGCCACACCCGCAATCGTTACACCAAGCGAACCGGCGTTTGTCGCCAGTACCCACATGGTCGATTTGAAAACGGCATGAGCCTTTTCGGCCAGTACTCTGGTTTTTGCTTCACTCTGCCCGAACGATTTCAGGGTGAACAAACCCTGAACTGAATCCAAAAACTCGGCGGCAAATTCCCCGTACGCGTCTCGCCTGCGTATCGAACCCTCTTTGGCCCACTTATGAAATACCGCCGGGGCGAAGATCGTTAGCACCGAAAATCCGAGTGCGATCAGGGCTATGGGAAGATCAAGATAGACCAGATATGCAAAAATTCCGATTGGAGTCAGCACCGCTGTGAAAAGCTGGGGCAGGTACTGGCCGAAAAACGTTTCGAGCTGCTCCACTCCATCCACCATCGACAGCATCGCGTCGCCGGTGCGCTGTTGCCCGAAATACGATGGCCCCAGCCGGTTCATCTGGTCGTGCAATTTGCCGCGCAGTCCAAGCTGAATCGCCGCGGCAGTCCTGTGGGCCACCATCTCTTTTTGGTACTGAAGCACCGCCCGGAGCAAGACCATCCCGCCAGCAGTGACGATCAGCGGCACGAGCGATTCTAAAGATTCACCCTGAAGGACTTTGCCAAGCAAAATACCCAGAAGCACCAGTCTGGCAATTCCGGCAGCGGCGGTCAGCAGCCCAAAGGCGACCGCCACCGCGATACGCAGACGTGCGCCACGCGTGAGACCCCAGAGTCGAATGTCGAAATACATCGGCGCAATTATGACAGAGGTGACGAGGGCAAGCGACACGTTTCAGCACGGCGAAGAACGACAGTGTCCGTGCCGGGTGCCAGTCCAGTCATCTCGCTCGCTCACTGAATAAAAAGAAAAAGCCCCGAACCATGTCGGGGCTTCTTCTTGTCAATGTCGATTGTTCAGCGTGCTAATCGGTAAACCAGATGTCCGGCGCACCCTGCACACCGGCCTCCATCATTACGGTTTTCAAATCGACTGATTCCGCGAATTCAATTGCTCGCTCGACGCTTTCGATCTCCAGTACAACGGTCAGGTCGTTAGGATTTTCGATGCCACGGTGAATGCCAAGCTCTTTCAGCCCGTAGCTTGTACGGGTCGCCTCGTGATCGTCGTATAACGCCTTCCACTTGTCATAATCGGCAACAGTGTGTCGAATAAATTGGTGTGCCATATCTCCAGCCTCCTAAAAAAACCTGACTAGCAGTAGTCCGAGGATTGTACTGACACCGCCCGAACCGCACAACCTGTGTCTGTAACTGGTCGCAAATCCGAGGTAACAAACGGTAACGCTATCGGGGGCAGGTCACTAGATCGTTCCAGAAATTCGACGAGATCAGTCAGACTTGCCCTGCGAAGTTATAGCGGTAACTCGCTTATACTGTCCCATTCCATGGACGAGCGAAGAATAATTCTAAAATTTGAAGGTCCGACAGTTGACGAAGACGGCGTCTCGTTCGACGAACTACTTGGCGTATTCAGACATCTTCAAACTGCTGTAAGACGGATGGCAGAATATCGGTATCTCAAATCAAATTCTCCCACTTCTATGAAGGAGATTTTCAGGTCTGCAGGAACCTTAAAGCTGAAAGCAATCAAAGAGGGTTCTTTGGTTGCAGAAGCACGACTTCATCACCCGGAACGGGTTGTTGATATTGGCCCAGATGCTCTTGAAGATGTTATCAACGGTATCGAGGATCAAACGGCAGATCTACCTCCTGTGGTAATGAGAGAGCTTTCGGCGATTGCAACAAGTTTGAGAAGAGGTACTGAGACCCTAACGATCACGGGCGGCCGTAAGAATCGGTCCGTTCAAATCACTGGTAAATCTGTGTTTTTTGTTCCCAAAAAACCGGAACCGGAAATTGCAACTGAACAGGTAACAGGCCGACTGCTAGAAATCGATTGGAGTAAGCGCACTGCGGAGTTACACAGCGTGTCGGGCGTTATTCCGCTGAGCTTCGACTCAGGTCTTGACGATTTGATGTACGAATTTGCGAGAAAACCCGTGCAGATCATAGGGAAGGCCGTAAGAACTCAAAAGGGTAATATCACACGGTTGACGGTTGACTCGATAATGGACGGTTCGGACGACTCTAGTTTCTGGAATCCCGACCCATTACGAGACATATCGGATCAAGAAGTTGCACCATTTCATACAGGATCGGGGGTCAAGTTATCAACTGAGACAGATGCTGATGATTTCTTGGCAGCGATCTTCAGTTAGTCAACCCACTAGATGACTCAATCAGATCAGATCGCACTTGTCGACACTGACGTCTTTTCTTACATATGGAAAAAGGATTCCAGGGCAGATCAGTACCTTAGTCAACTTGAAGGATTGACCGCCGCTATTTCGTTCCAAACCGTCGCTGAATTGCTATTCGGTGCATACAAACGAGGATTTGGAAAAGCAAAGTTAGATTCTTTGCAAAACGAAATAAGACGGTACTACACCGTACCCTTCAACATTGCTGTTATCGATCACTGGGCCAGAGTTCGCGCTGAACTTTCCGCATTTGGACAAATGATCGACGATCGAGATTTGTGGATAGCAGCGACTGCGTTGGCTTTAGGTGCCCCAATCCTGACTCACAATCGCAGACATTTTGACCGGATAGCCGGTCTTGTCGTTATTTCACACGCACCGTAGCGTATCAAGGCAAACGAACAGCGCATTTATTGGTTGCCGCTTGTTTATATCGGGCCGATGCAACAGCCCGGTTGCTGTCAAAACTGCTGTCAAGCGCGAAGAAGC
>CAYLWG010000088.1:0-11529 GCA_964387235.1 uncultured Dehalococcoidales bacterium | reverse complement strand
ATCCTGCAATCACTCGAACAAAACCGCTATCTACTGGTCACCTTCGATAACGCCATATCAAGCCTGAAAGCCAGGGATAAACATCCAAACCAGCCCATGGCAATCCGGCAATCTATTGAACAAAACGGCCATCTCCCGGTCAACTTCAATAACGCCGCCTGACGCCTGAAAGCCAGGAATAAGCAGCCGAACCAGCCCATGGCAATCCGGCAATCTATTGAACAAAACGGTCATCTCCTGGTCACCTTCAATAACGCCATCTGACGCCTGAAAGCGAGGGGTAAACAGCCGAACCAGCCCATGCCGCATACCCGTTCGATTTGCTGGCCTGCCCCCGGCATTTGCTGCATTCGTGAAACAGTCAGGCTCAACGAACCTGTATGGAATTAACACGATAAATTGACCTTTGTAACCGGCAAAACAGCTGTTGCAAAAAAAATTGGGCGATAAGATAATTAAGTTGAATCGGGCAATCTTGTCCGGTCAGATTTCGAATCAGGTTGCTCACTTTTAAGGTGACAAAATGCGTTTAGAGATGCGCTTGAATACCGCTGGAACGGTCGCCGTTCCGGGTTCACCCCTGTCATTCGTTTCGATTCGTATCGCCTCCTCCTCCTGCGATCGCCCAGCTTCCGGAACCTCCTCTACGTCGTCGTTGTATACCGGCGTCCGTTCCCTGGCTGGTTCCTCTCCGTCCAGCCTGTAAGGAACGGACCTGCTGCGATAGCTCTTTAGCTGTCGCCCCGTAGCGGTTCCCCTTATTAAACGCATTTCGACCGATTTTTCCGGTCGCAAAATGGCCCGAGGACGCATAGATGACTTCAAAGCTTGTATACAACTTTCGTTCGGCTGAAACTGCTGGTCCCGAAATTCTGGGCGGCAAGGGCTTCGGTCTTTCCAGAATGACTCAACTGGGCATTTCCGTTCCTGCCGGTTTCGTGGTTTCGACGGAAGTGTGCAAAACCTACTACGACAACAAAGGCAACCTCCCCGACGAATTCTGGCAGGAGTTCGACGACAACCTGAACCTTTTAGAGGGCCAAACCGAAAAACAGTTTGGCAGTGGCACTTCGCCGTTACTGGTTTCTGTTCGTTCCGGTGCGCCGGTTTCGATGCCCGGAATGATGGACACAGTACTCAATGTCGGCCTGAACGATGAATCGGTCGAAGCACTGGCGAGAAGTTCAGGGAACCGCCATTTCGCGTACGACTCGTACCGCCGACTTTTGCAGATGTACGGCGAGGTTGTAGCCGGAATCGACAAGCAGGCGTTCGACCGCGAACTGACCGGGGCGCTGGCCCGGTCGAAAACCACCAACCCGACCGAACTGCCAGTGGAAGCGCTCGTGGAGCTTGTTGAAACATTCAAAGACGTGATGATCCAGGAATCAGACGAATTGTTCCTGCAGGATTCCCGAGCGCAGGTGCGTCGGTGTGTCGGGGCAGTCTTCGAATCATGGGAAGGGAAGCGGGCCCGAACGTACCGTCGATTGCAGGGAATATCGGACGAGATTGGGACGGCTGCAAGTGTGGTTTCGATGGTCTACGGCAATCTCGGCCAGATGTCTGGAACAGGAGTTTGTTTTACCCGAAACCCATCGACCGGGGAGTCGGGTCTATTTGGCGAATTTTTGCTTTCGGCACAGGGCGAGGACGTGGTTTCCGGGATACGGACGCCCGACCCTGTGGCTACGATGGCAAAAATATTCCCGACTGCGTACTCGCAGTTGCTCGAAAACGCCGAGCGACTCGAACGGTACAGCCGAAATATGCAGGACATAGAGTTCACGATCGAAAGTGGTGAACTTTTCATTCTTCAAACGCGTGATGGCAAGAGAACGGCGCGCGCCGCTGTGAAGATTGCGGTAGACCTTGTGGAAGAGGGCGTAATTTCCAAAGACGAGGCGATACTGAGTGTCGAGGCAGCGTCTCTGTCACAGTTGTTACTGCCTCAGCTGGCGAGCGATCACGGAATGGATGTTGCGGCTACCGGACTGGCTGCGTCCCCGGGGGCGGCTGTTGGTTACATCGCCCTTGATGCCGACGTTGCAGTGCAACGGGCGAGCGCGGGTGACCGGGTGATACTGGTCCGGCCAGAGACTTCGCCTGACGACATACATGGCTTTTTCGCTGCCGAGGGAATTCTGACAGCGAAGGGCGGTTTGACTTCACATGCCGCAGTAGTGGCGCGCGGAATGGGCAAGCCGTGCATCGTCGGTTGCGATGCGCTGAAAGTAGACCTTGAACGTCGTGTTATTTCCATCGACGGTGTGGATGTCGAAGAGGGTGCATTGATCACCATTGACGGTAGTTTGGGTTCGGTGATCTTTGGCGAGCCAGAACTTATACCGGCTTCGAACGATGACGACCTGGACTTGCTGCTCGAATGGGCCGATTCAAGACGTCGTCTGAAGGTGTTTGCGAATGCAGATACACCGGTCGATGCTGCAAATGCTCTACGGTTTGGCGCCGAAGGAATCGGGCTGTGCCGCACCGAGCACATGTTCTTCGGCGATGACCGGTTGCCGAAAATGCAGGCCATGATCCTGGCGACTAACGATGAATCAAGGCGCATGGCGCTCGCCGAACTCCTGCCTATTCAGACAGATGATTTCTTCGGAATTTTCAGTGAAATGAGCCAGGATCCCGTAATTATCAGGCTGCTCGACCCGCCGCTACATGAGTTCCTGCCGGATCGTTCGGAGGTTAGCGACCCCGATGTGATTAAGCGGATAGACGAGTTGAGCGAAGCTAACCCGATGCTCGGTATGCGGGGTTGCAGGCTGGGGTTGGTCTACCCGGAGATCTACGAAATGCAGGTCAGGGCTATTGCCGATGCTGCAGTTAAAATCAGAGCGGAGAAGGGTGTTTGGCCGGACGCGAGGATCATGTTGCCGATGGTTGGGTTCCCATCAGAAATGGCTCTGCTTCGCCGGAATGTCGAAGCCGTTTTTGACAATTACGCTGAGTTAGACCTGCCGGTTGGGATGATGCTTGAATTGCCCCGGGCGTGTCTGGTTGTTGACGAGTTCATGGAGTCGGCCGATTTCTTCAGCTTCGGCACCAACGACCTGACTCAGACGGCTCTCGGTTTCTCACGAGATGATGCGGAGAATAAATTTCTTGGCAAGTACCTTGATGACGGAATACTGAAGAATAATCCGTTCGAGACGCTCGATATTAAGGGTGTTGGCAGCCTGATTAGTCTTGCGATCGATTCTGCCAGGCGTTCTACCGATGGCAATGGAGCAGGTGATGCCCAAGAAGTGAGTCTCGGTGCCTGCGGGGAGCATGGCGGTGACCCGGCGTCGATCAAGTTTTTCCACGATGCAGGCTTAAGTTACGTGTCTTGCTCGCCGTTCAGGATTCCGATTGCGCGGCTTGCCGCAGCGCAGGCAGCGATTGAAGGCCGACCCGGCGATCAATCGAGCGCACCGATCTGGTCGCAGCGTTAGCAATTTACTCCCGGCGTGATCGAATCACCCTGGCGGTCGAGAGCTTGGCGGGGCATGTAAGCGCATAATTGCGGCGGAGTTCACGCCGTGCGAAGTCGCAGCCCGTTTGTTGGCCGATACCGAGAACTGATGCTCTTACGAGAAGGGCTGAAGGAGTTCGCGCGCGGAACGCCGATGATCGCTTCGATATCCGGCGAAGCTGGTATCGGGAAGACAACCCTTATATCCAGAGCGATGGATTCGGCACCAGAGCTTGGGATCAGGGTGGTTCGGTCAACTGCGGTCGAGGGCGGTGGATCACCTGCTTACTGGCTCTGGAAAAACTTGCTCCGTCAGCTTTCACCCGATGACAAAATCGCTTTCGATGATCTCGCCCTTTTCGAACATGCCGAACCCGAGAAAACGGTGCCGGGCGGAACTGCCTCAGAGCAGATCGCAATAGGGCTGACAGACGCAACGACCCGCCCACAGCGCGAGTTCCAGCTTCATGAAGATGTCATCGACCATTTACGGGCACATGCTCGTAAAACTCCGCTGCTAATCGTTTTCGAGGATCTGCACTGGGCCGATGACGAATCGTTACGACTGTTATCGCACTTCGTTCGTGGGCGTGAGCGTGGGCCTGGGCTAAACGGAATCGAAGTCGGAGTTGCCATCGGGCTGGTCATGACCCACCGAGATCGTTCACCTGACAGGTCAACGGATGGGCCAGATTCGTTTTCCGATGCCATTTTGCAGGTAGCCCGTGCTGCGGGTTCGGTGAGCATTCGGTTGGGGCCGTTCACTGAAAGTGAATCTAAAGAGGTGATTAAGTTGATCGCCGGAGACACTGAGCATTTTGTGAACGACGAAACTGGCGATGTTTTTGAGCGGACTGGTGGCAACCCGCTTTTTATCACCGAAATCGCAAGAATGGCGGTGCCCGGAGGCACGGTGTCCACCGTTGATGGCGTATCTGGCGAATTGCCTGCCACAGTTCAACTCGCCATCGATAGCCGACTCGGCGCGCTGAGTCCACCGGCCATCGAACTCCTTGAAATGGCGTCGCTTGCCCGGGGGGCGGTCACTCCTGCCGTTTTACTCGACGTTGCGAAGAATTGGACGCTGGAAGAGGTTCACAGTGCGCTGGGTGAGGCGACCGATAACGGGTTCCTGGCTGAAGTTCACGGGCACACGCTGGCAACGAACGTCCGTCGCCCCTCTGAGATCAGCACTGATTCCTTAGAACAAGCCATGGCGGGCACCTGGAATTTCAGGCACGCCATCGTGCGTGAGGCGGTGGCGTCGAGAATCAGTATTAATCGGCGAGTTCGACTTCATGCGGCCTATGTAAATGCGCTGGAAACCGAACACCGTAACGCCCTGCCTGCACATTCCGAGGCACTGTTATTCCATGCCCTGAAGGCCAGGCCGCTGATCGAAAACAGCCGTGTCGTGCGGTATTTGCTTTTCGCAGCCAGAGAGGCGATGCGCTCGCTGGCGTTCGAGCGCGCTGCCGATCACTTTCTGGGGGTAATTGAACTCAGTGGAGCGGAAGAGATCGACGGTTCACTTGCCGAGGCTATGTATGGGTTTTCTCTTGCCGCCTCCGGTTCGGGTCGAGACCAGCAGATAGCCGACTACTTTCGGCAGTCGTTCCGCTACTACGTTTCGGTGGGTCTAATCGACCTTGCACTTGATGTCGCACAGATCAAGTTCATCGACACATTAGGGATGTCACAGGCCATAGATGTCTACGATGCGGCTATCGAACTGGTCGAGCCTGACAGCCGCGCCGAAGCAAACATTCTCGGGAATCTCGCAAAATCGGTCGGGGTGACACGCGGGGATTACACGAGGGCGAAAGAGCTACTGCACCGCAGCATCGCGATTTCCAGATCTTTAGGCGATGTGAATCTAGAAATGCAGTTGTGCGGAAATGGGATTCACATTGCGGCTTTTGGGAACGAGTTTGCTGCTTCGAGAGATTACTGCAAGCAGGTCGTGAAGCTTGCTGAAGAGACATCAGATCCGCTTTCAGAGAGCAGCGCGTTCCTGCACCTTGGCTTGTACAGTTTTTCGTCCGGTGAAACAAAGCAGGCGTTCAACTACCTGCTGCTGTCACTGCAACGGGCCAATGATTCGCATGTCAGCGAGCGAATCAGCTCGTCACACAAGGTGCTGGCCTCGACATACATCCGGGTTTGCGATTGGCAATCTGCGGACCGCAGCATTAGATCGGCCCTGGAGCACTACCCGACTGACGTGCGAGTGCTTGGCCTGAAAGTTACCGCCTGCGCAATGACTGGCGATGCAGATTGTTTCGAGGCTGCGCTGGACGAATTTTTCCAGACTACGAAGTTGGCACGAGATATTGGTGAAGGTGCTTCGACACGATTTTTGCAGATGGCCTACAGGGCGCGTCGGAGCGAAAGACTGTCGCAAGAAATACAGCGTTCGATCGGCGTTATCGAGACCAATTCTCGGACAACTGAGATGATGGGCACGGCTGTGGCGTTTGGCATGGCCTGCCTGGCGTTGGAGGGCGGGCGAGACGATTTCCTTTTGATACGCGAACGCCTGATGAAGCAGGGATTGCCAGTTTCGGACCTCAATTATTTACCGGGCATTACCAGTCTCGCCGGGCTTGTCGAGGAAGCAGAGGACGAGTTCGAAAGAATGATTTCTTTTGCGAGCGATAAGGGGCATGTATTCAACGAGGTGTGGCTCCGGTACGACTACGCTGCCCATCTTGTGCGACATGCGAAGGGCGAAACGGCGATAGCTCTGGCTGTGGCGCAGGGTCGTCGATCTGCAGAAAAGGCCGGAATTATTACCCTGGCCGCGAGATACGATCAGCTTGAATTAACGAATGTGAGCCGGAAGGGCAAGAGGGCCGGGTTGACCCGGCGCGAACTCGAGGTGTTGCGCCTGATTCATTCCGGTATGTCCAACCACGACATCGCAGAACAACTGGTGCTGAGTAGGCACACCATCGTGCGCCACATCAGCAACATTTTCGCAAAGCTGGATGTTTCGAACAGGACCGAAGCCAGTAAGACGGCAGTCGAGTTGGGGCTGGTCTGAACTATCGCTGGCCGTTGTTTCAGGGCCGGGATTCTCGAAGCTTCGTTCTTGCTTGCCTCTTGCTTGCCTTCGGCGGGCGGGCGGGCCGACGGACGGGTGCGAACAAAGTTTGCGATGGGCCAAACATGGCACATCTGTTCGATGTTTTCCAGAGTGCCCTCCGCGAAATTGTTGGTGACGACGGTGGACGACCACTGTCCGTAGCGAACAAATTTTCTTCAGTGATGTCACTGGCGAACTGCCTGTGATTCACTCGGGAGGGTAATGCGGTGCACATACGTTTTAAAAATCAATACCTGCCAGGAATCGTTGGGTTAGCCGTCATGCTGATTGTTGCGTGCGGTGGAAATGCACCGTCCGCTGCACCGGCCGTCACGGCCACGTCGGTACCGCCGACAACCGTGGTCGTGGCGGTCACCGCTGTGCCGCCGACGCCGACAACTTTGCCACCAGCAACTGCTACGAATGTGCCTGAACCCACAGAGCAGGTCGTGAAAGAGACTGAACTTCGTAATGATGCCGATAAACCGAAAGTTGTTGTATTTAGGGTCACCGACCGTTCAATCGAAGCACCTGAGTTTATTCCGGCGGGCCTGACGACAATTCGCTTGCAGAATGACGGCAGTCTTACGCATGAACTTACGCTTATTCATGCCGACGATGGACGTACCG
Organism: uncultured Dehalococcoidales bacterium; assembly: GCA_964387235.1. Taxonomy (GTDB): domain Bacteria; phylum Chloroflexota; class Dehalococcoidia; order Lucifugimonadales; family Lucifugimonadaceae; genus Lucifugimonas. Next base: position 4,336 of record CAYLWG010000088.1, on the reverse strand, counting down.
CGGACGAACTTGAAACTAAGACGAAATTGCAGAATTGGCCAGGGCCATGGTCCCCCTCGATCGCAAGCATTCGCGCAGAACCCGGCGAATCGAACGAATTCACGGCCGTGCTGATACCGGGCATTTTCGCAGCGGTCGATTGGAGCTCGGGGTCGGACAGCATTCCGCACTCCGCGTTTGGTGTTTACACCGGGTTTGAGGTTATCGAGGCGGACTTTGGCGATATCGCCTGGAATCCAGACACTATCGAGGTAGGACTAGAGGACTTTTCCTTTACCGGAATCCAGGACCTTTCATCTGGCAGGCACAGCTTCAAATTGGTGAACAAATCGGATAACCAACCCCACGAACTTTTATTCGTTCCTCTCGATGAAGGCCAATCGGCAGCGGAACTTTTCACAAACTTCCGATCTGTGAAGTTCGGCGGAACTCCTGTTAAAAATCTCGAGCGTGCATTCGGTATAGGTTGGATCGGTCCCGGGGAAGAGATCGAACACTCGCTCGATCTCTTCCCCGGTAACTACGCGGTGGTGTGTCTGATACCAAATGCGTTCCCGGGTACACCCCATGTGAACCTCGGCATGCTGCAGCAAATTACCGTTAGCGAATAGGGCGTACAGGTCTGATTTTGCAGGAGCGTTCGTTCCGAATGTCGCTCCTCCTCAGCAGAGCCGCGGCTATGGTCACAGACTGAATAGCTCAATTATTCTTCTGTGATGATGGTCGCGGCGCTGGCGCTATCTGGCTGCCGTTCGGCGCGTTTAGCTCTCGGAAAGATTTTTGATCGGTTGATGACGGACGCACGTTATTTGGTGGTCGTTCACCATGCCAGCCGATTGCATGAAGGCGTAGACGATAGTTGGGCCAACAAAGGTCATGCCACGTTTTTTCAGATCCTTACTCAGCGCTTCAGCTTCCGGAGTTTCGGATGGCACATCGCCCATAGACGGGCGATCGGGCTGAAGCGGTATCCCACCGGGAACATACGACCATAAGTAAGCATCGAACGACCCGAATTCTCGCTTGATTTCAATGACGGTACTGGCGTTTTTTACCGCAGCGTTAACTTTGAGCCGGTTTCGGATGATGCCTTTGTCTTGAAGCAGGTCGGCGATTTTATCTGGCCCGTAACTTGCTACTTTTTCGATTTCGAAGTTATCGAATGCCGCCCGGTACGTTTCGCGACGCTTGAGAATGGTTATCCAACTGAGTCCGGCCTGTGCGCCTTCGAGCATGAGCAGTTCGAACAGGTGACGGTCGTCGTGAATTGGCACGCCCCACTCTTCATCGTGGTACGCCTCGTAAATGGAGGTTCCGGTGCCGAAGCACCTTGTCGTATCTCGTTGCATGTTTGATTCGGTGGTCATGGGTGGCAGGTTATCGCGTGTGGAGTGCCGGGCGCGAGTGGGGATGTCGGTGGATCTGTTCAGGGGGAGCGAGCCCACTCCGCTCGATAGACCGGAATCGGGAGCCCCCAGTAGACGGTGGCCTCGCCCCAGACCCGAGAAGACCCCGTTGGTTCGAACGTGAATACGGGCCAAACAAGGCGTTCGGAAAGCGAGCCGAATTCCATCATCGGCCATTCGATCTCTAACTCGAATCTATCCAGGTCCTCGGTCTCCTGATTTGCCGTGATCAGTTCGAAGTTGAATTTCTCGTCTGGCTTGATGATGTATCCGGGTATCTGCTTGTAGTTTTTTGAATATATTGAGTCTTCGATTCGGAATTCGGCTCGATTCCATTCGGTGTTGCCAGTTGAGAGCGAATCATCATCTGAAGATTTACCTGCCAGCGTTCTTGTTCTAGCCCCGGCCAGTAGAAAAAATTCATTACTGGAAGTGTTTTTTATGCTTCCACGGACAATGATTCCACCTGTTTTCGATGAGCGGTTGTAAACACCGCTCCCGTTGGAAGTTCTGTAGCTGATGGAAAGTCGAAGCCCGTCGTAAGCTGCCAGTTCCATGTCCGAGAATTCTAGATCACGAGTACTGACAGCAGCAGCTCCGTAGTCGCGTGTCGATTGCTTTGGGTAGAGGTTGAGGCCGAGGAACAGCACAATGAGCAGCACGATTGCGGCGACCGAAATGCTTACTGGATTCAGATCAGGCTTGAAGAATCCCTGCACCAGTTTCCATCGGGGGGCATTGATTTTCAGGTGGTCTTCGGATACCGGTCGAAGTTTCATCGGGATGGCTGTTCTGGCCTCGGTGCGATTAGGGACGCGATTAGGCGCAGAGAATTTTCGGTTCGACACGGGGCCATTTTTCTACGTCCTTGCCTTCGACCATGAATATTCCCGTTTCGAGTTCTGAACCGCTGATCCATAGTTCAACGCCATTTTTCGTATAGCCAGAAAATTTTGCGTCGTCGGGTAGTTCTGTATCGACCTGGAACCGGCCTTTGAACCGTCCGTCAATACCAGACATCACTCCCAGCGGATCGCTGAGGAACTGAATCGAGTCGGTGCCTGAATTCGCAAGACTACCAACAGGCATGGCGAGAGACATAAAGATGACGCTCTGCCAATCGCAGTGTTCGGGCCCCGCCTGCGTATTTATCGTTTTAGATGGAACTGGGTCACCGTCGGCAGTTGTCCATCTTCCCAAAACATGGGCTGCTTGTTGCCACGGAAACGAACCCGGTGGAAGCATTGCGAAATCGGTAACTATGGCTTCGCTAAACATGAATTGGGTGCCATCGTCACGTTCCTGCCAGCGGGTCTGGCGCTGGATCATCGGGATGGCAATCTGGTATTCGAATTCACCTTCTGGCACTATGACACTTGGTCGGCCAAGGATTTCGCCATTAGTGACGGTCAGATTTCGGTCGTAGACTCGTTTGATGGTTTCTGACATGTTCTCGACCTGTGACAGCAGATCGCGTTCGACAGATCGACTGCTGCCCCAGGTTTCGCCGGATGCGACATCCGTCCATTGGTACTGAATTCCCGTTGCAAGTAGAGTTCCGTCTGTTTTATATTCTCGGCCGTAAGTCATCCGGACGATTCCCGCTGAATCGGTAGAATCCCATGTTTCTCTTACGATTCGCTCAGGGTAGGTATCACACACTACCTGCGGTTTGCTGGCAAATTGACCGCTGCAGGCGAAGCTGTAAACGCCACCGCTGTTGAATATCTCCAGCCGCATATACATCACATGGCCATCGTTGAGCAGCCGTGCGATTTCGACCCTGGTTTCATCGGCATTCAGCTTCGACAGGTCGGCCCTCTCACCGGAGTTTGGGACGCCTGAGTCTGGGGGGGCGAGGTTGCTGTTTTCCGAGTCGCTGCAACTGGCGAACAGGAATACGAGGCCGACTAACACGATCATTTGGACGTGAGTAAAACTCAGGTTGGTTTTTGCGTGTTTCAGCATTGGGCATCCCCGTCCAGCATCTTCACCTGATCGGGTGTGTGACGCAGCCATGGATGCTATCAGATAGGAAGTAGACTGGCCGGGCGTTTGCAATTAGGGACTGCCGTATATGCTATTGTCTTCGTACATGCGAAGTAATGACGTAATATTGTTATGGACTTCACCTTCGTATGTTGGTGCTTTACGGCTGAACAGGAAATTGGACAATGGCAGAACACGGGCAACAGTCGCCACATCGCCTTACTCAGGCGATGGAAAACTACCTGCTTTCTATCTACATGGTGCAGGAGCGCGGAATTCGAGTTACGAATTCCAACCTTGTCGAGCAGCTAAGACGCGTGCCTGCAAGTGAGAATCTTGGGACTTCGTTACCGGCGGTTTCCGGAATGTTGAGACGGATGGAGCGCGAGACCCTGATTCGCCTGGGCGACACCCGTGAAATCGACCTGACAGCTAAAGGACGGCAGCTTGCGGAGTCGATAATACGGAAGCACAGGCTGGCGGCGCGGATGGTGGTTGACCTGCTCGGGGTGCCGCTCCACGAGGTGGATGCCGAGGCTCATATGCTGGAACACGCACTTTCGGACAACCTTGAAAGGCGAATTCGGGCCCGGCTCGCAAATCCTAAGACCGACCCGTTTGGACAGCCGATTCCGGGTAGTGGTTACCGTGAGCCGCGTGGCGTTGTGACGCTCGATAAGGCTCCGAAGGGGAAGACGATGATTGTCGACCGGATTCCCGAGGATGATGCCGAGCTGGTTGCCTACTTGCAGGAGAGTGGTGTTTTGCCGGGTGTCGAGGTGGTTGTTTCAGAAGTTGCCCCGTACCGCGGGGTGGTGACGTTGCAGATTGGCGATGAGACTGCGGTGCTTGGGTACAACGTGTCGTCGGATATCCGGCTGCGGCCTGCCTGACGATATCGCAAGGCGACTTTATTTAGCGGATGTTGGAGTCGCGTGGCG
>CAYLWG010000087.1:7346-11639 GCA_964387235.1 uncultured Dehalococcoidales bacterium | reverse complement strand
CATGAAACCTGTTTTTTCCTGAGATGGCCTGTAGATCGATGCTTTTCTACCCGGACTGATTTCCGGCTAAATGATACTCATTACGCCAAAATCTCTACGAGGACCTCGTGAACGGTGTTGGCTGGTTTTTACTGGGAGGCCAGAAAACAGCTTTCGGGACATTGCGTTGCACTCGCCACCCGTCTCGATTTATCCGGCGTTCATCGAAAAAAATTCAATGACAGGCAGATGTGCTGCTGATTCGGTCTATTTTCGCTCCCGGTCAGTTCTGATTTTGCACGTAAATCGGGCATCAAGAAGATACGCCACCCGCCTCGGGCTTTACTGAGAATCGGCGATAGTAAAGTCGGTCACGAGCTTCTGTATGCCACGTTTTACCTCCGCCGGTTCGAGCGTTGCTACCGAATTGACGAATGCGTCAATTTGATCGATATCTATATCACTACTGCTTGAGTTCATTACTCGGAGCAACTTCGGATGAGACGTCTGTTCAAGTTCCTCATCTTCAGACGACAGAATTTCAGTCAACTTTTCCCCTGGCTTAAGCCCGGTGTACTGAATATCGATGTCCTGGCCGGGAACCATTCCCGATAACTCGATCATCGTGCGGGCGAGCGAATCGATATTCACCGGGTCACCCATGTCCAGCAGATAAATTTCCCTGTTGTTGCCGATAGTCGCGGCCATCAGGATCAGCCCTGCCGCCTCGTATGCGGTCATGAAGTATCGCTCGGCCTCAGGGTGGGTGACTGTTACTGGCCCGCCAGCTTCGATTTGTTGCTGGAAAATAGGTACGACACTGGCGTTGCTGCCAAGCACGTTCCCGAACCTTACAGCCGCGAAATGCGTGGAGTTAGCGCGGCCCAGTTCGGTGATTGCCAGTTCGGCCAGCCGTTTTGTAGCCCCCATCACGCTCGTTGGAGTAACGGCCTTGTCGGTCGAAACGAGCACGAATACCGATGCTCCGCAATCCCTGGCCGCCCTTGCAACAGTAAGCACCCCGCCGACGTTGTTCACCACTGCATCGGCAGGAGCGTCTTCCATCAGATAGACGTGCTTATGCGCGGCGGCGTGGAGAACGACGTCAATCCGGTGTGTTTGCGCAATGCGTCCAATCGATTGCTCATCAGTTACATCGGCGATTCGCACGATCAGATCGAGATCGGTGATCGATTCCTTTTTCAGCAACGCCCGAAGTTCATATTCGAGAAGTACGAGCGGATTTTCAGCGCGATCGATCAGCAGTAATTTGCCTGGATTGAACGGAATCACACGCCGTGCTAGCTCCGACCCTATGGTGCCGGCCGCGCCGGTTATCAGTACCGTTTTACCTGTGAAAGTAGCCATCAACGCCTTATCGTCAAGCTGGGTTTCAGGGCGTCCCAGCAGGTCGGAAACGTCGACCCGGCGCAATTTTGAAATCGATACGTTGCCTGTGAGCAGTTCATCCGTACCGGGAAGAATCCTGAACTCAACATGCGCTTTGCGGGCGTACTCCACTATTTTGGCTCGCCGTTCCGGGGTCGCAGATGGAACCGCGATAACTACCATGTCGATTGCCATCGATTCGACAGTTGACGGTATATTTTCGGACGTGCCGACCACAGGTACACCGCTGAGGCTTTGGCCCGTCTTTGCAAGATCATCGTCAACAAATGCAACTGGCCTTATCAGGAAGTCAGGCGTCGATAGCACCTGGTTGCAAAACGCTGCGCCCGCGTCGCCAGCACCCACTATCAGCACCCGTCTCCTGTACCGATCAGACTGCCCTCTTAATTTCAGGCGTTCACGCCCAACGCGAACGGCAATGCGCAGGCCGCCGGCCATGAATATATGAACACCCCACTCGATGATCGGAACGCTTCTCGGTATGCCCTCGAAATCGGATATTAGCCACAAAAGTGGAATGAACACGATTGTCGACACGGTTGTTGCTTTGATAATCCCAAGTAAATCGGGCACCGAAACATAACGCCAAAGCCCGGTGTGTGATCTGAAATAAACCAGGGCAACCAGACGCAGCCATGCAAGCACTGCTGCCCATATCCAAAAAACAGCGAAATCAATACGGGCCGCATCAAGATCAAGCCTGAGAAGCAGTGCTACGTATAACGAGGCGAATGGAATAACGATCTGTATTCCGAGACCAAACAAAAGTCTGCGTCTTTTTGGAATACCGGTTATCGCTCGTTGAAATGAGTCGGAAAAGGCCATAACCAAATGGATCGAAACTAAGTAAAGGGGTTCCTGCTCGTCTTGCGAGTTATGAACTGCTTGGAAATGGGAGATAAGGCAGTTGCAAACTCAGAGTAACGGAACTGTGAATTGTGCGGTGATTACGGGTTCAGCGCGTTCTGTAAAGTTTCGAGACGTTCCGCTGCGAGCGAATCGGCTGGCGCTAACCTGGTGAGTCGTTCGTAAAGCTCCACCGCCTCGATTCGTTTTTCCTCGTCCCCGAGTTTTCCCAGTTCCCAGGCGGAAAACGCCAGCCGGTAGTAGTTGGTCAGTTCCAGCGGATTGGCGTCAAAAGCTTTCTTGTCGTATTCGTAAGCCAGCTGGCGCGCTGCCAACTCGTTGGCTGCGTCAGACGAAGCTCTGGCCCTACTGTGTTCAACATCGGCCCTGCTGTACCAGTACCTTGCCACCTCGGGTGCCAGGTTGGTGGCCCGCTCTAGTTGTGCATCCACTTCTTCGTAACTTAATTCGCCGCCCCCGTACAAAACCGCACCCGCGTTGTTGGCTATAAAAAACCGGCCGGCGGTCTCCCATGACAGGAATATCGCAAGAAAGATAAAGATGGTGACAGCGGGAAAAACGAAGATGCGTTTCCCCGGAATTCCAGCACTGGAAACTGCGCGTGCAGCAGAAATTTCTTGCTCGATTGAATACTTCGCTCCATGCACCGAAACAACAGCCGCCAGTAGCCCTACGAGAATCCAGAATACGAATACATCCCCTGCGGTCGGCGACCCTGTAAGCTGCTCGACGAACCGGCCAGATAGTGCAGCGGCCAGCGCGGCGGCCAACCACAACGGGCCAGATATTCCGGAATTCGACGATCGTTTCGCAAGTCGCCACAGTGCGTATCCAATGGCGAACCACATGGCCAGCCACGCGATCAGCCCGAGCAGTCCCTGTTCGAGCAGGCGGTTGATCGGGTCGTTGTGTGCGGCTGTGAACCTTCCTGTAAAAGTGACCCTTTCAGCCTCGGCGGTGGCTACGTATCTGAAAGTGTCGGGACCATACCCGATTAGCCAGCGAACGAAGGCCGATTGATTGTTCGCGTAGGGAATCTCTGGACGTTCGAGCGATACGTTGGCCGCCAGATTCCAATACTGAAACCGTAATCTCACGGTACTCGCTCGGCTGATTTTCACGTATTTATCTGCCGGGGTTTCCTGTGTCACTTCAGAGGTCGGTGATCCAGAGGTGTCTAAGACCGGTGAGATTTCAGGAGACGGTTCGTAGACCGTAGTAAGCAGTGCGAATCCCGCTATGCTGGCCGCAATCAGGCCGACTGGCAACTTTGCCCGATTGAACGACCCGTACCTGATGACTACGGCGCCAAAAACAACAAAACCAACTGCCCAGCCAAGCAACGGGCCGCGGCTGACGGTAGTGACGAGGCTCACCGTGTACGAGCCGGTTACAAGAACGAGCGCCGCAAGCCAGTACCGGCTGTATTCGTGTGAGGCTTGTTCGAATTTGTGGACGATAAAAGCCAGTGAAATTGGTGCCAGCAAGATCAGCAGCGATCCGTAAAAAATCGGATTCCCGGCGGTACCCGTAGTGTGGGTCCCGTGGGTTTGGGCGATGTCGAGAAATGCAATGCCGTGAAATTGAAAAACGCCCACCAGTGAAACGGCAATCCCTGAAATCGTAATGGTTGCCCAGATTCTTGAGACCGACGCCATTTCGCGGGCAGAAATAAACAGCGTTAGGGTGAACACAACGAACATCAGCGCCGTGTATGCCCCAGCCTCAAACCCCGCAGGGTTCCTGCCCCACAGACTGATCTCCGGCGAAATCGAAAGCAGAGTCGAAATCAGCGATATAGTCACCACCAGTGCGGCAGTGACCAGTAATAAAAAAGCTGCCGTTGACGCCCTGATAGCCAGGTATTGGGAACGAACCCATCCCGGTTGGGTCGCAATTTTTATCAGCAGTCTCGATGCCAGTAAACCAACTAAAAGCGAACCAAAGAAACGGCTCGTCGTTGCCTTCGATGTAGACGTGATGTCGACGAAGGACGATTCCGGCAGAACGATGAACGGCACGATTAAAATCGCGAGT
>CAYLWG010000087.1:0-7285 GCA_964387235.1 uncultured Dehalococcoidales bacterium | reverse complement strand
ATTTGAGATTTTCGACGGGTACGTCGACGTTGGCGTGGCATATTAAATCTTTAGCGGGTCGGGAACGGTTACTGGTATCAGCCTGCGACCGTGTGATCGATTTTCACATAACGCCCGCACCAAGCGCCCATATGCGTTGTTACGACTGCTGGCGTTTTGTTCACCATAAATATGTATGAACCTATAGGACGCTCAACTCTGCCCAACTCTGCCCAACTCTGCCCAACTCTGAAAGGGGCAGGATTAGACTCTGGGAGTTAAGTTTTCGCAAACTGCCCAGGCAAGAATGTTTTTCAAATGCGAGTCGATGTGACCGGTCTGCCACCCGATAACTGGCATCATTTTCTGAGACTTCGTGATCTTCGTCAGATCCTCGCTGAAGAACGACTCGATGACGTGATTCGAGTACTTGAACTGGGTTCTGGAGATGGCGTGCAGACTTCAGCCCTGAGGCGACAATTTGCAGAAGTGACCCCGATAGATATAGCCCCTTCCGGGGAAGTGGATGGGCTGATTGTTGCTGATGCAAGCAGCCTCCCGTTTGTAAACGACTACTTCGATTTAGTGTTTTCGTCGAACGTACTGGAACACATAGAAGACCTCAGCGCTTGTATGGCGGAAATGAAGCGTGTACTGGCTCCCGGCGGCATCATGATTCATTCGATGCCAACCGGCAACTGGAAAGTAATACAGGTTATCGGGCGTCCAGTGGCAACTATCGTCAAAGTCGTACGGAAGTTGGTGCCCGGTCTCTCGAGCGGTCGCGTGCGCGCACATTCAGGGTCGCATGCGTCAGTTCACGTTGCCAATCCACCGCAGCGGTCACCTGTTCAGAAAATCATAGGACAGTTTGTTCCCAGCATTCATGGCGTATCGGGAAATCACATCTCGGAATTCATCCAGTTCAGACCCCGATGGTGGAAACATCAGTTCGAAAGCGCGGGACTGGAGTGCTACCGTTCATCGCCGATGTATCTGCACTCGCCGTACGACATGCTCCCGTACAGGTTCAGCGGGTTTCGAGACAGAGTCAGCAAGTTGGGATTTTCGTCTGTTCAGGCCTACTGGTTGCGATGAACTTGAGCCCGCGGGTTCCGTAATGCATTGTCAGGCCGGAATAGATCCAGAGGACGACGTGAATCGCCTGATGCCTGATGGATGATGGATGCGGGGAGCGCTGATCCTCGGATGTCGAAACCAAAACCAGCGAATTTGCTCCGACGATTCACAATGTAGCAAGCGACGCGCCGTACGCAAAACTTGTAACGTGGCTCGCCGCCCGAACTCCTCATGTAAATCACGCCAACCCGCTATTGCTGACGGCCTGATATGCGTGCAAGATTAAGTCGTCGAAAGCCCCGACCGGTTCGCCGGTTGGTACGAAAGTCAAATCTCTCATGGTCAGTTTAAAAGAATGTACGTGCCCCCCAACGCCGGGCCGCGCGCGCTGTGCGTTCTGTATGTGTTGTATCAACACAAAAGCTGCCTGTTGACCCAAACCTGACCCTGACCCCTCGACAATCCAGCTATTCCCGATAAGCCGATTCCGGTATCGGTCGCACGCGCCAGAAATGCCCCCGCAATCGGCCACTTTGGGCCAGAGCGCATTGCAGCAATTGTCCGCTGAATCACTTTTGTCTGTCGACCCGTCTTGTAACTCCCGTTCGATCCCACAAAAAACGCGAAATCCAATTACTCCGTCAACGGTTGAACCGAAAACTATGAACAGCCCCGCCCCCGCTCCCATTGCACTGCTTACATCAAGTCAGCTCTCCGCACTTGAAGCGGAATCGATCCACATAATTCGAGAAGTTGTCGCTGAATTCGAGCGGCCCGGTCTACTGTTCTCAGGTGGCAAAGACTCGATCGTAATGCTTCACCTTGCCGTAAAAGCACTCAGACCAGCAAAGCTCTCGTTCCCAATCGTTCACATCGATACGGGCCATAATTTTCCCGAAGCGATTGAATACAGGGACAGGACAGTTGCGAGTCTTGGTATAAACCTCGTAGTTGGTTCTGTGCCCGATGCCCTCGAAAGTGGGCGACTCCAGGCAAGCACCCTGCCCGGGGCGTCGCGCAACCAGTTGCAAACACCGATACTCCTCGACACCATCCGTGATAATAAATTCGATGCTGTTTTCGGTGGGGCGAGGCGTGACGAAGAACGGGCCAGGGCCAAAGAGCGTGTGTACTCATTCCGTGATGAGTTCGGGCAGTTGTACCCCAAGAACCAGCGGCCAGAACTGTGGATCCTTTACAACGGCTTTACCAACACCGTGCAGCATATCCGCGTGTTCCCATTATCAAATTGGACCGAACTCGACATCTGGCAGTACATTCTCGATCAACAAATCGAACTCCCGTCGATCTACTTTGCCCACCAGCGGGAAGTATTTGAGCGAGACGGAATGTTGATGGCCGTTTCCGATTTCCTTCAGCCTGCCGATGGCGAAAAAGTATTTACTGAAACTGTGAGGTTCCGCACGATCGGCGATATGACCGGCACGGCTGCCATCCGCTCCGATGCCGAAACCCTCGAGCAGGTCATCGCCGAAATCGCAGCCACACGGATATCCGAGCGCGGTGAGAGCAGGGTGGATGACCGGACTTCTGAAGCAGCCATGGAAGACCGTAAGCGAGAGGGGTACTTCTAATGGAACTACTCAGAATCGCCACTGCGGGATCGGTCGATGACGGCAAAAGTACGCTGATCGGACGGCTGCTGTACGACTCGAAGGCAATATACGACGACGTGCTGGACTCGGCCGAACAGGTCAGCCGAAAACAGAACGCCGAGTATTTCAACCTGGCGCTACTCACCGACGGGCTCAGGGCCGAACGCGAACAGGGCATAACTATCGACGTTGCCTACAGGTACTTCTCTACCCCGAAACGCAAGTTTATTCTTGCCGATACGCCGGGCCACGTTCAGTACACACGCAACATGGTCACCGGTGCTTCGACCGCCGACGTTGCCTTGATAATCGTCGATGCCCGTCATGGCGTAGTCGAGCAGTCACGCCGACATGCAGTCATCGCTGCACTGCTCGGCATCAGGCATGTAGTCGTGTGCATAAACAAAATGGACCTTGTCGAATTCAGCCAGAAAGTGTTCAGGCCGATACAGAACGAACTCCACACGCTGCTCGAAGAGTTGCGAATTGAATCGCATCACTTCATCCCGATTTCAGCGCTCGAAGGCGACAACGTGGTCGATGCTTCGGAGAGGATGCCCTGGTACGTCGATGGACCTCTCCTACCTCACCTCGAGGAACTTGAGTTGCTTGATGAGGCCGCTGATGCGCCATTTCGCTTTCCCGTGCAGCTCGTGATCCGGCCCATGAGCAAGGACCATCACGACTATCGCGGTTACGCGGGCACGATCGCCAGCGGGACGGTCGAAGTCGGCCAGGAAATCGCCGTAATGCCATCGGGGGCCACCACGACTGTCACAGCGATCGAATCACCCGGAGGCGACGTTGAAAGCGCGTCATCGGGAGAGGCCGTCACAATTCGTATCACCGATAACCTCGATATCTCACGTGGCGCATTGTTCAGTGGCACATCCCAAAAGCCAACCGCCGACAACAGCTTCGAAGCGACCGTCTGCTGGATGAGTGATCGCCTGATGTTAAGGCCAGGCATGATGCTGCGAATCAAGCACACGACGCACACCGCACGCGCCATGGTTAGCGCTCTTGAGTGCCGGATAGATATCAACCATCTTTCCAGGAGCGAGGCGTGTGATGGACTCAGGCTCAACGAGATCGGCCAACTGACCTTCCGCACCAGCGAACCGCTTATTTTCGACAGGTACGCCGACTGCCGCGCCACCGGGAGTTTCATCCTTATGGACGAGACCACCAACGAAACTGTCGGTGCAGGGATGATAGGTCGTCCACCTTTTCTTGCCGCAACCGATGCTTAGAGACCGTCTTAAAGTTTTTCTCCCCGAGAAGCCAATGAGCCAGTTGGTCACGGGATCGGAGTAGCGATCAATCGGGGTCAGGCTACGGCAGATTCGTCAACTTCGAGGTAAACGTAACCGTAGCCGCGGCGCGTTACGAGCAACTTGGGAGAAGAAGGGTCAAGTTCGATCTTGCGTCTCAGGTGACCGACGTGCCACTTGACCAGTTCTTCAGTGTTGTACTCGCGTCCCCACACTCCATGCAGCAGTTGTTCGGCCGGGATAGGCCGACCCTTCTGATTCACTAGCGTCGTAAGCAGCTTGTACTCAGTAGGAGTCAGGTCGGTCGGTTCCCCGCGAACCATCACTGTTTGACTTGAAAAATTGATACTCAACACGTTGTCCGAGTACGAATTCGAGGCTTCGCTGGGCACTGCGTTCGAGCGTCGCATAACGGCAGCAATACGCGCCATCACTTCACCCATGCCAGTGCCTTTGACGATGTAGTCGTCGGCGCCTTTTTCGAATGCCTCAACCTTCTCGGCTTCGCTGCCGAGGGCGCTGTACATAATCACGGGGACCTCCGACAACTCTCGGATACGTCCACAGATCTCGAAACCGCTTAACCCGGGCAGCATTACATCAAGAAAGACGAGATCGGGCTGGTACTGGTAGAAAATCTTGAGTGCGTCATCGCCCGTGTTCACGCCATTGACGTCGAATCCTTCTTCCAGGAAGTACTCAGTAAGCCCATCCAGGATCTCTCGGTTGTCTTCAACTACGAGAATTTTTTCTTGAGACATAAGAATACGAAACCGACCCGCCGCAGCACCGCAGTTGCACTGATCCTATCTTCGACACACCAACACACTCACAGAAACCTTACCCCGGCCCAACACGCCCCGGCTTCGGGGGAACTCGCCATTCGAGTAACGATTCCTACCTACGGTAGGTGAGGGAGATACGCCCCGCCATGGGCCTTTCGGCTCGGATCGGCTGTGAGTTTTGACCAGTGCGGGGACGTTTACGACCATGCTTATTCGAGTTGTTTTGGGCCTTAAAGGCAATCGCCGGGGAGTATGCACACTCCCCGGCGATACAGACTCTTGTTAGAGCCTGAGGGTTGAGGAACCTTCTATGGACAGGCGACCTGCGTAACGACTCCGGCAATGTCCCATGAGTACGTGCACTTCGTTGTGGAAGTACGGATGTAGGTCGGCGACAACGCCGGCGTCGATGCGGTCATGTCGTTGGTAGTCAACTGCACTGAGGGAGCGAGACCGGTGTCGGCCATGTACAGGTCCAGTGATGCCTGAACAGTCTGCGCCTCAGTAGTGTTAGCAGCAGCGTCACCGCTGCCCACGAACTGGCTGACGTTAGGAATAACAACTGCTGCGAGAGCGGCGATGATGCCGATCACAACCAGAAGTTCTACAAGGGTGAACCCTCGGTCTTTTCGTGTGTTAGTAGTCATTGGAATGTCCTTCAACCAAAATGTTTCTCAACCCGGCTCGGCGAGCCATGTATTCAAGCTAAGAACTCTATAAACGAGCCGCACCGCCCATTAGTCCCATATGCCCTGGGACCATCGGGCAAAACCGGTTATTGAAGGATTAAACGAACGCACGCGAGGGACAGTGGAGTGGGCCGTTCGGGCGTTAAGCGGTTCGCATGCTGCCCACCCGACAGCCGGTTTGCCAGCCAAAAGCGCACACCGGGCGCACACGCCTGGAACTCCCTACAAAACCGTCGTGCAAACCGGGAGCACTCCCCGTCTCACTGTTACGACTTCTTACGCGGGCGCAAACTCGATTCAAGCAGCAGTCGAAACGAGATAGTTGACGCTGTGACGGCACCAGATTCGGAGAATAACTTGATGGTAACTACACGTCTTTTGATCGTCGATTCGGACCAGCGGTTCTGGGACAGCGCACAGTTTGAACTTGCCATTGATCCCCGCATCGACCAGATAACTCGAATCGACTCGGCCCAGTCGGCTATTGCAGGTCTCAGTTCGGTGAAACCCGGCATCGCAATCATCAACATGACGATCCCCGGATCAACAACTACCGACCTCATTCGTACTCTCGGATCGGAATCCGAACCCACCCCGTTTATCGCCCTGTTCGATTCACTGGACGATGGCCGCGTTGGATCTGCAGTTGGTGCCGGTGCCCGGGCATGTATTTCACGGACATCACCGCCAAGACAGATCCGCGGGGTGATCATCGAGGTGCTTGCGGGGGAGTTGCCCATACATCGCGATGTCGCCGAACGTCCTTATTTGCTCAAAGGCCTGATCGCCGAACTCCAGCGGCAGTCACGCGGTACAACTCAACCAGAATCGACAGCATGCCCTCTGACCGAGCGTGAACTGACAATCCTTACCTGCGTGGCCGATGGCAACGCGAACAAGGAAATCGCCGACTTGCTGTACATTTCGGAACGCACCGTCAAGAACCACATGACGAACATTCTGGCAAAACTTGGCGCACATGACAGGGCGCATGCTGTTCGGTTCGGTATTCAGAACTCCTGGATCAACCTCGATCAGCCCGAGCCGATCTTGAGCATGGTTGTTTAGTTATGGCCCAGCCACTCAGAAAACCGGATGAATTCGTCCCGCAGGATCCGACTGATCAGCCAGGGTCGGGGCCGGGATTCGTAGCGGATAACGGCACTACCCATGTGCCTGAACTCGTCCTTCTGACACAGCCGCCGGTCGAAGACTTCGACTGGGCCACTTTAGGCTCTGGTGAAGCGGCCACGAAGCTGCTCCCTGAAGAACTGGCGCGCAAGTATCTATCGTTCCCGGCTCGCGTGGCCGATGGCAAATTGTTACTTGTCATGGCCGACCCGCAGGACTACCGGGCGATTCAAACACTTGAACTCCGGGCCGGTCTCGAAGTGGCACCCGTCAAGGGCGCACCTGCCGACATTCTGAACGCAATCGATATTCACTATTCGGCGACCATGCCCGACTCTATCGCATCGGCGATGGACGATGAATACGATGCTCCCTACGATGCCCGCGACGGCATCAGGCAGATTGCCCTGGTGGTGGGTGCTGGCGATGCGGAAAACGCCGACGATTCACCTGTTATTCGGGCGATCGACAGCTTAATTTCACAGGCCGTCAAAGCACGCGCTACTGATATACACATCGAACCTATGGAATCCCGCGTACGCGTGCGCTTCCGTGTCGACGGTTTTTTGCAGGAGGTCGGCTACCTGCCGATGGCCGCCCACAACGCGATCATATCGCGTCTGAAAATCATGTCGGGAATGGACATCGCCGAACGTAAGCGTCCACAGGACGGTCACTTTGCGGTGAAAATCGCTGACAACGATCTGGAATTTCGTGCCGCGACGACCGAC
>CAYLWG010000086.1:0-11776 GCA_964387235.1 uncultured Dehalococcoidales bacterium | reverse complement strand
CCGCGGAGCTGCATACGCGACCAAGTGCGCCTCGCACGCCCGGAGCAAAACGCCCTCGCCCGGCGACTTACGGCTGCACGGCGAGCGTCACAACGCCCACCCAGTTTGCCCCTGCCAATTTTAGGGCGGTGGCGCACGATTTCACGGTGCTACCTGTTGTAAAAACATCGTCCACCAGCAGAATTCGTTTTCCGGCAACGTTGTTGCTTTCACCCTTAAGAACACCCGTCATTACCTCGAACGCACCCGTCATCGACTCCTGCCGGGCCGCCGCGGTAGGCTGTGCGGTCTGCGGGGTCGTATCTCGGGTACGTTCCAGCACATCACTGTGAAATTCCAACCCCAGACGGCTCGCAAGAATTCGCGCTAGAACCTCGGACTGGTTGTATCCCCGTGCCCGAAACCGTGAACTGTGAAGCGGAACCGGCACTACAAAATCTGCATTACTCCGAAGCAGGGCTTTGGTATCGAACAGTCCACCAAGAACTGGGCCGAGTGCCCGGATATCGTCAAATTTAAATGCCTTAATCGCCGACCCTACCGGACTCTCGAACATGTATGAAGCGTACAAACGGTCGATACTCGAACGTTCAGATACGCATCGCGCACATGTTACAGCTTTTGTTAACGATTCTGCACACTTTCTACACACGTTTTGCGGAACAACGGTCGACTCCGCAACGCAAGTATGGCAAAGTAAACTTCCCTCTCGACCGCAATGGGCGCAGGAGGGTGGAAATATAAGGTTCAGTGCGTAAGAGGTGAAACCTCTAAAAGTAGTAATCATTACCTACAAAAATTCATGCCAGTTTTGATATTCGCACGGCCTGGCGGCAATAGAATAACTAACTAACGGACAGTGGCCTAATTCGCAGGAACAGGTTGCTGGCGTAAATTTGGGTTTGCATTGTGTACGGGAGGAAACGTGGAACTTACAATCACCGCGAACAACACGACTCTCACCGACGCGATCAGGAAGTATGCCGAAAAACGACTGGGCATCCTTGATCGAAGATTCCGTGACCCGGTGCCTGTATTTCTCCAAATACGCAAAGAGCAGACCCGTAAAGAAGACGAACGTTACATTGCCGAAGTAACGATCAGGATGAAGCGGGGCGTTATACGCGGCGAAATGCGCGGCGACACACCGTACACCGCAATCGACAATGTTTCCGATACGGTCACCCGGCAGATCAGCAGGTACAAGACCCGCTACTCCAGAAAATCACGAAAAAGCACCGAGGGCGGCCTGGGCCAGGCGATTGCAGAACAGCTGGCGCAGACCAGTTCTGGCGAAGAGGTTGACGAAGGTAGCGTCAAGACTCTCGAACATGGTCAGCTGGTGCGAACAAAGCGGCACGCGGTTGCACTGGAGACGGTCGAGGATGCTGCTGCCCAGATGGACCTGCTAGGACACAATTTTTACGTGTTCCGCAACAAAGAGGACGGCGAGATCAATGTCGTGTACCAGCGTCACGATGATGACTACGGCTTGATCGTTCCTGAATTCGCCGAAGCAGATTAGCAAGCGCTAAATCGCGAGGCGCACGGGGCCGCACGCCTGGCGGAATCAGGAAACTCCGTGGGACACCCCGCTCGGGTAAGTCGGCGCATTGCCCGGCTTGCCCGTTGCACCTGCCGCCAAGCACACAACTCCACCCCTAACGCTTCGGGCTGTATTCGTAGATAATCACCGGCGTGTCGAGGTCGGACCCCGCCGGCGGGTAGACCTGCACGAGACCATCCGATTCCATCCGTTCAAACTTGGATAGCCCAGTGTCGGAATACGTTAAGCGTTCCATCTCGCCCACATACACGTACTTAACGTTGTAGTTATCGAGAACCTGAAGCGCGACGAACCGCAACGACGAATCGTAGAACTCGTCTACTTCTATCCGGCGGTTTCTGACCGTGTACGCGTAGCCAACTCGTTGCTGCCGTTGGTGCCAGTCCCAGCCGATCACCGAGGGCAGCCCTGTGTATATCGATATCCGGTTGCCCCAGCGGTAAGGGTCGCTCAAACCTTCGATTATCACTGGCGACCCTTTCACGTTCTCCTGCATCCACTGAATCGCATCGAAATCGTACTTCAGCGTCAGAGATCCTTCTTTGTCACGGTAAGTGACCGTTTCCATGTACGCCATCCCATCAAGGGCCAGCCCGCTGGTCTCGAACCTCGTGGCGTTTCTGGCACGTGTTCCAAGAACCGGGTAAACCATGACTCCGACCGCTAGAACAGCGAGTACACCCAGCCACACCCCGCGACCAGCACGCAGGTTTCGCAGCGAAAACTTGCCCGCATCGGCGAGTACCCACAGGAAATACGACGATGCCATTGCGAGCAGCACCCAGGCCTGCAGGTAAAACTTGAACACCGTGTTCATCCGTCCAATGTCATCCTTGACGGTAAACACGTCCACTCCGGCCGCCAGCGCCATCGCCATCACCACCATTGCGACAGCCACCAGCGAATACCGGCTGCCCGGAAGCGCGGCACGCTGCGCTGCCAGGCCAGCGCCCAGCATGGCGACGCTGATAACGATGGTGAAGGCAATAGTTGCGAACCCGCTGACAGCCAGCGTTGCGACCACGGTAGCAACCAGCACCAACCCAATTCGCCAACCCCAACCCCGAACGAACCCGGAACCCGGCACAGGGCCGTTCGTTATCGCGGCGAGGGCACTTGAAAGACGCTCTCTCCACGTGAACACCAGCCAGCTCACCACGGTAAACAGAAAAATCGAATGAATCACGATGTATCGCCAGAGGTCGGTTCTGAACTGGCTTTTAATAACACCACCGTTGAACAGTTCAAAGTTCGCGTGGAACGGCAGGTAAACGACGTATCCAACAACGACGATGAATATGCCGCTGACTGCCCCGATAACCAGACGCTCGATGAGCGTACGACCGGTCGTGAGCAGGTGTCCGACGATAAGGAACGCCCCGGCCATCAGTAGCTGAGTCGGGAAGTCCCAGGCGTTGATGGTCCTTAGCGAACCGACCAGCACCCCGACAACAAAAAGGCCTAACAACGATTCCACTCTGGGCCGTTTTCTACCTATTCGCAGATACGCCGCGATCGTCGCTCCCAGCGCGGTAATCGCAACTGGAATGGCGATCATGTGCGCATGTAAATCGGCAAACAGGAAAGTGAAAAACGGAAATTCAGTGATTTCGTTTCCAGGAGAGCCAGGAGCCATCATTCTTGAGCTTCGCCAGAAATCAAACTGGCCGAACGGCTCGCCCTGAAAGAACACCCGCGCCCCGCCCTGAAGCACCTGCAAAAGGCCATCGATGTTCCCGGCCACAGCCACCAGCACAACCGCAAGCATCCCCGCATATACCGGTGATCGCTTTGACCACGCGGGAACTCGTCTGGCACGCAAGGTCAGTTCGGCAAGACCACTCACTATCGAGAAAACGCCGCCCACGGTAAAGGCAAATAGCAACGGCACTGCAAGGTTGTATGCAACCGACGGGACGATTCCCGTAAACCGGATCAGCGAGGCGATCATGAACTGCCCGAAGTAGTAGTAGTTCAAATATCCGCCCGCGTACCACGGGTCGTAAGGAGGCATGGTGGATGAACGGACTACAGCGTTGAGGTACGCGAAGTCCATCGGCTTTTCGCCGCCCTTCCATGGATGCCACAGATCGGGGTTGGCCGCCCGTATCAGCAGAAAAGCCACGAAAGCGACCAGCATCAGCAGTTCCATCCACATAAAGCGGCGGGCATTCGATTTCAGATGGGACAGAAAATCGCCACCGGTCGCACGAAGAACGAAGTAGGAAGCCATTCCCATAATCAGCAGCGCAAGAAGAACCGCAAGAAAACTGAATGCGATGATGTTCGCACTCACAAGCAGCCATGCAGTGGTAGCGACGAGAACCATCCCGAGTGGCCGGGCGAACAGATAGCCGCCATCGGGCCAGGGCCGGAAGACAACGAATGCGATTGGCATGACCGCTATCGCAAACAACAGGGCCGCCCCGTACCAGACGAACGGTGTCAGCCAGTCGGGCAACCACCGCAAAAAGGTGATGGAATTCCAGGTGCCGCCCGATTGTTGCGCCAGGGCGTCGTCATCTGTAAGCAATAACCCGACGTTGGCGCTCACAAATTTGCGGGATTCAAGATCGCCTACACCGATCACACCGCTCAGTTCATCCGCAGAAAGTTTCTCGACATTCTCGAACACAAACGTCTGCGGGTGCTCGTACACCGAGAAACTTTCGTCGGCCCACCCGAACCCGGCAGTGATGAACCCATCTGATGGCGGCTCGAACCCCTCGGGGGGGCCAAATTCAAGGCGTGCGAACGGGTCTTCGTAGTAATCGACTCCCAGACCTCCAACGTACCGCCCGTTCGAATAGGCCATCTCAAAACCGAGTTCCCCGGAGAACAGCTTTTCGTAAAACACCGATGTAATCGGATAGCGTTCCGGCAGCCTCGGGATAGTCGCGTAGAGCCGGTTGCTTAACAGCACGAAATAGTCGGCGTTAGCCAGCTGTCCTGTTAATCGTTCGAACTTCTGCGGCGTATCAGGGTTGTACAGTTCCGCCCGTTCGTGCATCTTCAGGCCGACAACCCCGGGAATGCCCTCCTCCCAGTGTTCCTGCACAACAACCGAACCATCTTTGGCGTTTTCGCGCAGCCAGCTCGATACCGCGTTCAGCGGGTGCACGCCGTTGTACACGCTCATGAACGAAAGCGAATAGTGGGCCGTAAATACCACTAGAAGCACGATCGGCGCAACCTGCAGCCAGCGGCGTTCGGGCCACAACGCTTTAATCGTCTCGAACGCCCACCACAGGACTCGTGCGCCGTACAGCACCAGAAACGGGGTGATCGGCATCATGTACCGCATGAACTTCACATCGAACCAGCCCGTAATTAGCAGGTACGGCAGAACCCAGGCGAGGATCACGAGATCGGCCTTGCGCTGTGCCAGAACAGCGGCGATCACAGCCCCGATAAGACCGAGCCACACCGTAATTCCCAGCACCGGCCCCAGGCCCCATGTGCCCAGTTGGACTATCTGGTAGATGTACTTCGGGGTGTCTGCATACTGCCGGGTGAACGGAAAATCGACCTCGCGCCGGACCATCTGCCCCTGGGTCGAGATATTTTCGATGAAAGTTCTAAAATCCAGAAACATAAACGGCTGCGTCACCACAAGCACCGTCAGCACGACCGCCGCAGTGACTAGCAAGTTCTTATACGTAACCCACTGCCGGGTAGCTGAATCGTCCGACGCCAGGCCATCGAGGTCGTACCGGTCGCCCTTGCGTGACGTGGCGTAGATCAGGTGTGCAAGCACAAGCGCGATCGCGAGCGGCGCAACTGAAAACTTGGTTGCCATCGCCAGCCCGAACATTAACCCGGCAAGCACTGAATCACGTCGCCTACCGTTCTGAGCGACGCGGAGCGAAAAGTAGACCGCCGCAATGATGAACGTCGTCATAAACGTGTCCACGGCGAAGAAATGACTCAGCTGGACCTGCTGGACCGCGATGGCCGAAAACAGTGCGCCAAGTAGGCCGACCCGGTTGCTGAACACAGCCCGGCCTATTAGAAAGACCAGCAGGACAGTCGCTGTATCGGAAAACGCTGACAACGCCCTGCCCGCGAAACGCAACTCGAAGAGGTTCATCCACTTGAACGGCGCGACCGCGTACTGGATCGACTTCAACGCATAGTGAGGGAGACTGCCCCAGTTGAAAGAACCAGGGTTCAGGGTGCTAAGTTCCGGGTCAAGAAGGTCCGACCACTCGTCGCCTTCAGGAAACTCGAGGTTGTAGACCTGCGAAAGGAACGCCCGTTCGTCGGGGTGGAACAGGCCACCCTGGTCCCAGTTAATTCCGTACAGGCGCAGACCGACCGCCAGCAGCAGGATCAACGCCAGCGCGTAACGCGTCGATACTCTCGGCAACCTGATGCGTCTGGCAGGTGGGGTCTGATCCGCTCGATCAGACGAGTAACTATCTATGACGAACTGCGATTCCTGCCGGGAGTCTTTTGGAGCGCCCGTCGAATCGGCATTTTGAAGTCCACGCATGGGGAAGAAGTTTATAGACGCCGCCTTACAGAGCGCAGTCATATTCCAGCTCTGGTTCAGGGCGAAGCACGCACATACCGGTTGTTACTCGATACGCCGCCGGGCGCGGTTTCGATGGCTTTGGGGGTTTTTTTCAACTTTGTTTCCGGGTTTCTCCCCCAGTTCTCGTTGGTGTTCTCAAAAGACGGTGAACCGCCCCGGGTTTCATGGGTCTGGGGACGGTGCAGAAGACCTGACTCTTCTTTGACTGTTTCTACACCTTATGAGCCTGTGCCAATGGTTGGAAATCACTCATCCTATTTGCATTAACGAATGGACACTTCCTGCGCGGTTGGATCCATTCGAGTTTTGAGGGAGATTCCATGCGTCTGAAATCGTTCCGTAGTCGCACGTCGGTAATCGGCAAAGCGACTGCGTTGAAAATGTCGGCTCTGCTGATAGTTGTACTTGCACTTAGTTTTGTGGCCTTAGCTGATTCTGCTCCGGCGGATGCAGCCGGTTCGGTCACAATTCTTCCTCCAGGGGCTTCTTGGGAGTACACGTTTGTAGACCCGACCAGTGATGTGTCGTGGAATACAACCACCGGTAGCTGGACGACGGGTTCGGCTCCATTTGGAACCCCACCGGGAACCAACCCGAATCCCGATTTTTATCCTGGAACAGTTTGGGAAGCAGACACTGCTGATCAGATAGTGAATATTGATGCCAGGCGAGCCGAAGGACTGGGTGGCACATTCACCACTATCACGGTTCCGCCAGGCACCTACGAGTTAACGGTTATCGGAATTGCCGATGGCGGGGCATACGACGCGTGGAGTGCATGGACCCAGTTTGCCGGGCCATGGGTTTCTCAGTATGCATATACGACTCCAACAACCGGGTCGATTAATGTTGGATCGACAGCCGTTATCGATCGATACGCTACTCCCGCCATTGCACTTGCAAATGCGCCTGCTACGCAGCTGGTTGAAATGCCAAACGGCGGTGATATTGATTTCTGGAATAGTGATTCCATCCTCTCGTGGTCTGACAACGGCGGTGGGATGTCGATTCGCGTTTCGAAGGTGGATGGCGATGACCTCTGGGTTCGTACCGAAGTTGATCTGAGCACGATTGATCTTTCGACCGTCGAGTGGAATCTTGGAGTCGATAACGGCTTCAAGCTTTACGTCAACGGAACTTTAATTGCCAGCGACAACCAGGGCGGCGGGACGTTCCGATGGGAATACCCGAACACTTTGGTTAACGGTGATATGGGTCCGGCACTCGTTCACGGAACTAACGTGATTGCCGTTGCCCTCCAGGACCAAGGTGGGGCGACTGGATTTGATATGCAGATCACAGGTGATCCTGCACCAGTTGTTCTGGGTCGAACCCCATGGGAGATGCTGGGCAACAACCCACTCGTAAATAATGTGCCGAATTACGGCACGCATGGCGACCCACGCTACTACGACCACATTGGCCCAGTTCCTACTGTCGGTGACTCGGGCTGGGGACCTGCTCCAAACGGATCGACCATTGGATTTGGTGGTCCCAGCGCATCAAGGCTCGGTGGAATCTACGGATGTCTGACATCTCTTGATTACACTTTCTTCCAGACTCTTGTTGATATTCCAGTGGGTACAACACTTACTGGATTCTCGATTGAGTTCTCTGGTATGGACGATGGTTCTCGGATTACCGTGTTTAACTCGGCGTATCCGACCGGTCTTGTGATACCTGGAAGCTATGTCTTTCTGAATGCAACAGGAACAACTGATCTAGCGTCTTTCATGCAGATCGGAGAGGTAAACCGCGTCGTAATCACCCAGATTGACGACTGTGCCACGGGAAACAATTTGCAAACCGCAAACATTGTTCTCAACGGTTCAGTAATCTCGCCTAACAATGCACCTGCAATCGGTTCAGTTAGCGTGACTTCACCGATTGACGAGAACGACACTGCAGTACTTACCGTGGTTTTCTCAGATGACTCTGGTGACACTCACGATGCTGTTGTCAACTGGGGTGAGGGTTCACCAGAGGCATTCACCGGGGTTACGAGCCCGTTCACGCCGACTCACCAGTACCTGGATGACAATCCAAGCGGGACTTCGAGTGACGCATACACCATTTCGGTGACGATCACCGACGATCTTGGCGAGTCTGACAACGGTTCGACTTCGGTAACGGTCAACAACGTTGATCCGACGGCTGACGCCGGTGGTCCGTATGAAGTTCTAGATGGTGGAAGCATTGTTTTGAGCGGTTCCGGCAGCGACGTCGCAGGAATAAACGATCCTTTGAGTTTCTCGTGGGATTTGGATGACGATGGTCTGTTCGAGACGTCGGGTGCGAATCCGACTTTCGATTCTTCTGGCTTCGTAGGGGCTGGCCCGCATGTCGTTACATTGCGAGTCGACGATGGTGACCTCGGGGTAACTACCGATAGCACAACCGTCACTATCAACCAGCCACCTGTAGTAGAAGTGGATGGTGCGACAACCGTTTACTACGTTGATTGGCTAACTGCTAACCCGAGCGCTGGAACTGCTTCAGGTGTGATCAACCTGCCAAACGGCGACACGATTGGTGTTGAGTTTGAAGCGGTCGATCCTTCCGGTAATCCTAGCCCTTACCTGGGTGCCCAGACCAACGGTGGTACCAATTACTGGGCTGCCAGTGCGCCGTACATCAGTGCAGAGGTGCCAAATGCGCCGCCTGACTCAGATATATTGCGGCTTTCAGGTGGTGATAACACGACTTATATCGTGACTTTCACTGAGCCGATCGTCGGTCCGATAATGCCGATTCTGAGCCTGGGACAACCAAGCCTTCCGACGACGTACGACTTCGACTCTCCGTTCACGATTGTGAGCCAGGGCGCAGGTCACTTCGGTGGTTGTTCAACATGTCTTTCGGTACTGCCGGGTGACGTTCTTCGCGGTGACGAAGGACATGGAACGATTATCTTCGACGGTACTTTCTCAACATTCAGTTGGACCGTACCGACGAACGAGGTATGGCATGGATTCACGTTCGCAGTGAGGACCTCTGCTTCGCTTGAGAACACGGTAGTTGTTGACGAAGGTCAGACCGCTGTGAACCTGGGTACGTGGAGTGATCCTGATGGCGATGCAGTTACGCTTGCACTGACCGGTGCCGGTGTATTAACTCAGAACGGTGATGGCACCTGGGACTGGTCGTTCGATTCGACCGACGGTCCGAATGAGTCGCAGGCTCTGACGATTACGGCGACGGACGAGCATGGTCTTACTGGAACGACATCGTTCGGTCTTGTAGTTGTCAACGTTGACCCTACGATTGTTGACTTAGCCGGTTCTGATGTGAATGAATCAGATTCCGTCACTATTACGGGAACGATTGTCGATCCTGGAGTAGCTGACACGTTCACCGTAGTAATTGACTGGGGTGGATCGGAAGGTACGTCGGCTGCGACCGTGACAGGTAACTCGTTCACGGCTTCGCACCAGTACCTCGATGATGACCCGACAGGAACTTCGTCTGATCTGTACAACGTCACTGCGACGGTTACAGATGATGACTTTGGTGTTGGTTCAGCTTCGATTGGAATTACGATCACTAACGTTGCTCCGGTAATCGAAAGCCTTATTGGTGATGACGATGCTGGAAGCGTGTCTGTGGTGTTCAGTGACGTCGGAATTTTGGACACGCATGTTGTGTCGATCGACTGGGGTGACGGTTCGTCCGAGTTGGTAACTCCGATTTCCGGAACTGCTTCGGAAGCGCACTTGTTCCCGCAGTTTGGCACTTACACAGTGACGGTTACCGTTACCGACGATGATGGTGGCTCTGCAATAAACAGTGTTGAGTTGGTCATTGGTGGTGGTGCATGTCTTTGCACTAAGGGCAAAGGCTGGTGGGAACATGAGTTCGACGCTGAGGAACTTGCCGAGGGTGCGACCAAGCTGACACCAGATCAGATCGACCTGTTGATCAGGATGATTGGTGCGCAGAGCGCTGTGTTCAGTGGTCTGACTCTTCAACAGGCACAGAACACCTTTGATCCGCCGAAGTCGAACAACAGGGGCGGCAACGGCAACGATTCGAAATCGGGTCGTAACGATGCAAGTGCTACTGCCTCATCAGGGAGCAGCAGCAAGAAAAGGAATCAGATTGGCTCGAATGCCGCAAGCGGTTCGAAACCTAACCCTTTGATGGCAGACCTGAGCAAGTTTGAAGAGCAGGCGCTAGCTCACACTCTCGCAGCCTGGGCGAACTACGCAAAGGGCGCAGTCGACTGGAACGAGTTGATCGATGTGGACGGTACGCCGATGACGTTCGGCGATTTGATCACAGAGGTCGAGAGCTTGTTGATGGGAGTTGACCCGACGAAGGCAGATCTGGAGCGTGCGAAAGATCTGGCTGAGGCCGTGAACCAGCACGACAAGAACAACCCTGATTGTGACACCGGTTCTGGTGATAGCGAGTCGGGCAGTGGTTCGGAGTCAAACTCTGGTTCTGACGCTGTCTAGAAGAGGGGCAAGAACAAGTAGTTCTTCTTAGTTAGAAAAATTCGAGAAGGGGTCGGCCGTTTTGGTCGGCCCCTTCTTGTTGCCGAGCGTCGAGTGCGCAACCTGGTTGTTCGCTGTGATCTACTTTTGGAGCCGAGAGTGACTTCGTACCTGCGCTCGCGTCGGAATCGCCAGTCCCCTTCTGTAAGCCCTGGTCATGCTCTAGCTTGGAGGGAAGATTAGTTGTTGGCCTGGTTATGGGTGGGCGAGGTCGAATGTTAGATCTTGAAAATGAATTCCGGACGACTAAAGGTGATTTATGTTGGTAGTGCTGATTGGACAATTTGCTTGGATGAAACGTGGATAATGTGGTTATGAATGATCATATGAGTCTTGAGCGGGGTGAGATTTACGAGCCGGGTTATCGACTGGATGATGATCTGACGGTGATTGACCATTTAGGGGGGACTCGAAAGGTTGACATTTATCGATGTCGAAGTAATTCACTCAAAAAGCACGTTGCCGTGAAAATTCTTCGTCCCGAGTACTGCATTCACTTCCGATCGTTACAGGCGATCGGTAAAGAAGGTGCGATGCTGGCGCGAATGGATCATCCGAACGTAATGCATGGGTATTCGTTTGATCTGGAGCCGGCTCCTCGGATCGTGATGGATTACGTGGGTGGGCAGGATTTGAAGTCGGCCTTTTTCACGGGTAATTACTCGGCGTTCCCGATCCGCGAGGCTATTTATATTGTTCAGCAGCTGGCGGCTGGATTAGAGCATGTGCATTCACGAAACGTGCTGCATCTCGATGTGAAACCTTCCAATATTTTGTACTCACCTGAGGGTGCTGTGCTAATCGATTTCAGCGTTGCTCGGGATTTCGATCCGAAGAAGCTGCCTAAGGACAATGCGGGTACTCGAGATTGGATGGCTCCTGAGCAGACGGCACGATCGACAGTTGGGCCGTATACAGACGTGTTTGGGCTTGGTGTGGTGTTGTATCAGCTGCTTTCAAATGGGGATTTACCGTTTTCAACAATTGAAGTTGAGGCTTCATCGTCTGATGATGATGAATCGGGTGAGAAGTCGATGGTGAAAGTGCCGAACTACGATGAGGTTCCGACGCATCCATCGGAGGTGAACGGGCTGGTGAGTCGGGAGCTTGGCGATGTTGCTTTGCGGGCTATTGCGACGTCTGTTGAGGATAGGTTAACGCGGCCGTCTGAGTTGA
>CAYLWG010000085.1:0-11856 GCA_964387235.1 uncultured Dehalococcoidales bacterium | reverse complement strand
TCCGCAAAACACACACAATGAGACAGGCTCTTGGGAGAGGGATGGGGTGAGGGGAAAGCTGCTCTTCAGGAGATACCGTGCGAAAGCATCTGCACTACGGTCGAAAACCTTCCCCTCAACCCTTCGACAAGCTCAGTACATACCTGACGTTCTTCTTTTGGCTCCCCAAGGAGAAGGAATTAACCACACTGGTCGGCACTTATGAGACAGCCTCCAGGGGTCGGGAAATCAGGTTGTTGCGCGCGGGTTGTTACCACGGGAGGTCTGGAGTGCAGATTGTTCCGCGTGAGGTCTGGAATGCGGGTTGTTACTCCGGGAGAGGGCGGTTCTGATGCAATGGGGGCGTCAGAGTTAAAGGCGTCTTCGCCTGACGTATATCTTGGGAGACGACACGCTTCGTTGCGCAGGGAGTTCGATGGGAACAAAAAAGAAATCTCGTAAAGATCTGTACTACGGCTGGTACGTTGTCGCCGCGCTGTTTTTCGCCACGTTCATTGCTATCGGATCACGACAGGCATTCGGTGTTTTCGTCGAAACATGGGAGCAGGACTGGCAGATCACGACCGCAAAAGTTTCGATTGCCGCATCTGTGGGTTGGCTGGTGAACGGGATATCTCAGCCGATTTTTGGTCGCATGACCGATATCTACGGAGGACGGCGAATCGTAGTCGTGTCGATTCTGGTGATGGGCCTGGCAACCGTCGGGCTCGGGGTGATTTCGAACATTTACGGGCTGATCGCCCTCTACGGCTTTGTGATTTCGTTCGCATCAGGCGGCATTTCTCCGGCGACTACGGGGGTGGTAGTCGCCAGATGGTTTGAGCGAAATCGCGGCATGGCGATGGCGGTGCTGATAGCTGGCGGTTCGATTGGCGGGCTGGTGGTTGTGCCGTTCATGAGCTACGCGCTGGTTGAGTTCGGCTGGCAAATGGCATGGATAATCGTCGGCGTGCTCGCTCTCGTGCTGGGTGTGCCGATGTTGTTCTTCGTGGTTCGCAGCAATCCTGCCGATTTGGGCCTGAAACCTGACGGAGGTAAAGCCAGTGATTCTGGCTCTGGTGATGGCGACGCCGAAGTCACGGTTCATGCAGTCGGCCCCAGATATGTCGAAAAGTGGCGTGATTCGTTCAAGTCGAAACCCATCTGGCAGCTTTCGTTTGCCTACTGGGTATGCGGAATAACCACTGCGTCGATATCGGTTCACTTTGTGAGGTGGGCCATCAGCGAAGAAATTTCGATAGGCACTGCGGCACTGGCGTTTGGCGTGTTAAGCGGAATCAACGCGGCAGGGGTACTGGTCATCGGGATGCTTTCTGATCGGTGGCAGAGG
This sequence comes from uncultured Dehalococcoidales bacterium, assembly GCA_964387235.1. Taxonomy (GTDB): domain Bacteria; phylum Chloroflexota; class Dehalococcoidia; order Lucifugimonadales; family Lucifugimonadaceae; genus Lucifugimonas. The sequence goes on along the minus strand of CAYLWG010000085.1, from coordinate 10,526 downwards.
AAAAACCTGCTGGGTGCGGTTTACCTGATACGAGCTATCGCATTCGTTTCGCTGATAGTACTGCCGGGCTCGTCGGCGATCTGGGCTTTTGCGGTAATAGGTGGAATGTCGTGGCTGGCAACTGTACCGCTAACCGCCTCTCTTACGGCCGATGTATACGGGGTTCGCAATCTCGGGACACTTTTCGGTTTTGCGAATATGGCCCACCAACTGGGCGGCGCAGCCGCTGTCTTACTGTTCGGCCTGGCGTTCACGGCATGGGGTTCCTACGATATCCCGTTTGCAATTGGGGCAGCGACCCTGGTCGTCGCCGGGATCGTGTCGTTATCGATTCGTGAAAAAACGCACTCGGTCCGGTACGTGCAGGTGCCAGCCGGTGGTGGTGCGGGTTTTGTTGGGTTGAAACAGGAAGGCGATTGATATGGCCGGGCCACTAGGAGCGCTTTTCGGGATTCCGCCGATTCCGCTGCTCCACACATCGGAGCCAATCGACCCGACGCTGTGGGCATGGCTGAGCGCGAAGATCGACCACATCTTCGGGCTATCACCCGGCGCAATAGTCCTCATCCTCGGGGCGTTCATAGTCCTGTTCCCGATAACCGTGATGGTCGTCGCAGTTCGACGACGGCGGTCGTTAGAGTAATGCCGCGGGCAGGTCGGCCGTTATTCAGCGGGTTGTAGGGAACGCGGCAGGTCGGCCGAGTTCACTTTCCGGTCGCAGCCCTGGCGTCGAGCAATCGATAGCGCTGGTGCTGTTTGACCGATACCACCAACAGCGCAGCAGCCGTGATGATAGTCGATATCGGCAGCCAGACCATCATCCGTTCAGTCCACACGATCTTGTTCAGCCAGTCGTCGATGTCGCTCGCTGGCATAAACCAATTCACTGTTATCGGATTCAGCAGCCACAGCCCGATGAATGACAAACCCCAAAGCCCAGCCGCTATTGACGACCAGCGCAATCGTGACGACTGCTTAATATCACCGGGGTTTGACCAGAGGCGGTTGAAAATCTCGGTAACCATTAGCCATGGCAGAACAAAACTCAGCAGGGGAATGAGCCACGAAACAAACGCCCACGCACGCGAGATTTTTGAGAATTCGTAGCCAAGTGCATACAGGTTATTGAGCGCACGGCTGAAGGCGATTGCCGATACGAACAGAATTCCGATAAGGCTGAATACGATTCCGGCATTGAGCAGTGCCGAATCATCACGGTATTCACCGACTCGCGTCGACAATGTTTCGATTTGCTGCCGCGACGGAGAGCCGGGCCTGCTCAGGTTCCAATCGGTGATGAACCTTGCGATCTGTTTCGGTGTGGCGTATCCCGGTGGAAGTTGCGGGAACCCTGCGTCCTTTGCGGTCTCAACATCGGCGTGCATTTCCGTTTCCACCGCGCGGGCGGGGTTAACGAGCAGAGTTATCAGGACAGCCAGAACGAGAACCGATATGGCGAGCCATAGTGTGTGTGCGTAGCGAAACTCGTTAATCGGATCAAATTTTGTCCGCCTGGCCCTGACGACTTCCCATGGCCACCTTGGTTTTAGTGGGTCTCCCGGTGGTTGTGTGCCCTGTTGCATGGTGCGGCTTCGGAGGGGTTTCTAAGCGAAGTGTTTAAGGCGCTTTGTATGTAAGCAGGTCGGACATTCGGTCCAAAATTCGGTCGAGTTCTTCGTAATGGAGCTTATCCAGGTGCTTGTTTACGGGTTTTGGTGGCAGCGGAGGCTTGTTGTTTCCCCGCCTCGAGTATGCAGCTTTGTAGGCGTTTGTGCCGAACATGAATTCGAAGTTCAGCGACGGAATCATGTGTTCCCAGATATCACGCGCGTCGTCGGTAACGATCTGCCGCCCATCACTGTCTACACCACCCGCTTCCAGCGCATCCCACAGTTTCACGTGCGCATCGGTGATGTGGCCCGCGGGCATCGTTCCGCAGGCACCGCGCCTGTACTCGTCCATCAGAAACCGACCACCCATGCCGCCCATAACGCCCATAACCGCACTGCCAGCTTTTTTAAATAGTTCGGTCATCACCTGTCCGGGCAGGTTGCTTTCTTCTTTGACGTAATCGACGTATTCAACTTCTTCGAGCAGGCGCACCATCATGTCGGTCGGTACGATTGGGCCAGCGGGTGGCTTATTGTTTTGAATCCACACCGGCAACTGCCCGGCTTCGGCAATCGCAACATAGTGGTCCCACATGATTGACGATGTAGACCCGTTAGGCGGCATTGCGATGACCGAATCGACTCCTGCATCCGCAGCGATTCGGGTGAGATCGACAGACTGCGCGGTCGAAGTGCCACTCACTCCTCCAACGACAGGCACGGCGTTATCGACAACTTCGACAGCGATTTTCAACACTTGCTTGCGTTCAGCGTCGGTCAGAAACGGCCCTTCCGATGCGTTTACCGGTACTACGATTCCGTGCGCGCCAGCTTCTACGCTGAACGCTATACATTTTCGCAGGGAATCCCAATCGACTGAGAGGTCTTCGTTGAACGGGGTGGCAGGAATTGCGTATACACCGCGAAATTGGGAACTGTTGGTCATTTGGAGAATTGCCCATTGGAGTTAATTAGAAGTCGTTAGGCGGTGAGAATACACCCACCAAAGTGATATAACATGCGCCCGCGCTGGCTTCTTTGAAGAGCAGAGATTCACGCTTTCTTCCGCCAGGCATATAACGACGATCAGGTGCGAGCCGTACTCGCGTAGCCGACGCAGGTGGAAGGCTGACGCGAGTAGAAAAGAGATATTGATGCCAGAGACGATGCGTGCTGCTCTTGATGACGGCACAGGGCAGTACATGGTTCGCGACGTTCCGATGCCGGAGATGATTGAAGGTGCTGCGATGATCCGGGTCCGTCAGACGGGCATTTGTGGTTCTGATCTTCATATGACGACGAGTCGCACCGAGGCACAGGCACTCCCATCGGGTCATGAAGTGGCCGGTGAGATCGTGGAGATACCGGGTGGCGATCACGGGCTGTCGGTTGGCGATCGCGTGGCTGTTGAGATGGTCGGGGCGGGGCGGGCTTGCCTGACATGCCGCTTCTGTAGTTACGGACAGTGGAGGCACTGCCTGAATCCTGCGCCTGATACCGGAGGCGGCTTTGCGCAGTACATGACGCGTCGCCCTGCCGGTCTTTTCAAATTGCCAGACTCTATCGATTGGATAGACGGCGCACTGGTCGAGCCGATGGCGGTGAGCGTGCATGCGCTGCGCTATGGCAGGATGCAGCCCGATGATGTTGTTGGAGTGGTCGGTTCAGCCACGATTGGCCTTTCTGCTATCGCGGCGGCAAAGGCTTTTGGTGCCCGCACCGTGATTGCTTCCGCACGGCATCCGCACCAGGCGAAAGCTGCAAAGAAGCTGGGAGCAGACGTGGTAGTGGGTTCGGAACCGGGGGAGTTTGAGAATGCCTGCCGGGAGGCTACGAACGGGATCGGTGCCGATTTCGTGGTGGAGTCGGTTGGAGGATTCCAGACCGATTCGTTCGAACAGGCAATTCTGGCTACCCGCAGCCAGGGGACCATGCTTTATCTGGGTGGCGTGAAGGTTCCGATGGAGTTCGACCTGTTCGACCCGCTTCTACGCGAGATTCGGATTCAATCGGCCGTGTGCTACAGCGTTATCGATGGGCGGCACGATTACGATGTTGCGATCGACTTACTGGCCTCGGGCAAGATTCCCTACCGTGAGATCGTTACTCACGAGGTTGAACTTGAGGACGTTCAGGCCGGGTTCGATGCTGCGTGGGATAAGAGTTCCGGTTCAATCAAGGTTCACGTGAAGATTTAGAGACTATCTCAAAACTCCCTCTCCCGCGGGAGAGCGACTGTGTTGAAAGTCAAGGGCGTTCTGGCTGCCATTTTGTGCCCCGTGCCAGCACTGCGTTCAGCAGGATTACGAGCTTTCGTATCGTTGCCGTGAGTGCAACTTTCTTCGGTTTTCCTTTCGCCAGCAACCTCTGATAGAACGTCTTGAGATCCGGGTTGTGCTTCGATGCTGCCAGCACCGCCATATACAGCGCAGACCGCACTACTGCCCGACCTCCGAATATCGTTCTCCTGCCCCGCATCGTCCCAGAATCGCGGTTGATCGGGGCCACACCAACCAGGCTTGCGATCTCTTTGCGATTCAAATCACCCAGTTCCGGCAACTCGGCAATCAACACCTTCGACGTTATCTCGCCGATACCAGGTACCGAACGCAGCAACGCATCTTTCACTCGCCAGATGGGGCTCTCTTCGATGGCATCCGACATCTCTCGGTCAACTTCCTTCAGTTCACCTCCGAGCCACCTGATGTGAGCAGTGATCCGGCGGCGCAGCTTGCGGTCACGCACCGTCCCCATCCGGTTCTTTTCAGTAGTGATCATCGCCACCACCTGGCGCCGCCTGGTCAACAGCTCGTCGAACCGCTCTTCGTCTTCGTCCCTTACCGCTCTCGCCTCAGGCTGGAGTACCTCGCCAAACCGGGCGATCACTTCGGCATCGATCCTGTCCGTCTTTGCCAGACGCCCGTCAGCGCGGGCGAAATCACGCACCCGTCTCGGGTTGACCACCGCAACCGGAATGTCGTTTCTGGAAAGTGTTGCCGCACAAACGGCTTCCAACTTCCCCGTGGCCTCCATCACCACCAGCTTGACCTCGTGCCCGGATAGCCTCTCCAAGAGTTCAGCCAGGCCATCATCCGTGTACTCAACCCTGAATGCGCCAAGTACCGGTGCATAGACATCAAGATGAGATTTCGAAACGTCAATTCCAACGTATATGCCTGATTCCATCACTACGTTCCCATCCTTGCAATTACGGGCCATAATGCCCATGCAACTGTTCGAGACAACGTTATGAAAGAGTGGCGACCCACGCTCTCCCACGATCCATAGATGATCCAGGGTTGGACGGTCCACCACTCACAATCGGTTCACACCGATTCAACATACAAGGGTTGGGGTGAGGGGAAGGTCACTGGGTAGACAGCACCCGTTCGAAAAAACTACACCATTATCGAAATCTTTCCCCTCAACCTCGCCTTCTCCCCGGGGAGAAGGAACCATTTACGCCGCTGAAAGTACTTTTGGGATAGTTACTTAGGCAGTGCAGTGCTTGTGATTCGGCTTCGGGCGTTCGGGTACGCCCACCGGATTCCAAAGTGCCAGATGCCGGGCTAGCCGGTGTCCGACAGCATTAAACCTGCGCTTTTTCGCGCGCTGACCGCGCGGGCATCCACTTTTCTGCCCACTCTTGAAGGGCTTCGAAAACCGGTGATAGCTCGCATGCCATCCGGGTTGCCACGTATTCGACAAGTACCGGGCGCTTTGCAGCATCGACTTTTCGTTCGACAAGCCCGATCTCTTCCAGTTCGACGAGTCGCTGGGAAAGCATTCGGTCGCTGATACCGTCCACCGCCACCGCAATTTCCGAGAAACGGGAGGGGGTTTTCATGAGCGAGGTGAGTATAAGACCAGTCCAACGCCGGGCGAGCAAATCCATAGCAGCCTCGTAGTGAGGGCACATGCCGGTCGGGGTGTCGTGTTGGGTTTCGGCCTTGTTCATCTACTCAACCCTACACTAAAACACGCCGCCAGATAGTAGCTAATGTTTTGTTAGCCACGCAGAGTTTTGGTCAAAACCAGATAACCGAAGCTGCGCGGACAACGTTTTCCGGTTGATCGATATCGGTTGAACCGGATAAAAACGTCGCCCGCTACAAGCATGCTCTTGGGGGCTGTCGCCCGACTACGCGCCGGTTTCTTTCAGTACTTTATCGAGAATGGCGACTGCCTTATCGACCTCGTCTCGGGTCACGTTCAGTGGTGGCATGAAGCGAAGCATGTTGGGTCTTACTGCGTTCAGTAACAGACCCTCTTCCAGGCACTTACCCACTGTTGCACCTGCGATTTCTTTCGACATCTGAACAGCGATCAACAAGCCCATTCCACGTACTTCGGTTATGAACGAGTGCTTCTCTGCGAGGGCTTTCAGCTTGCCACGAAAATAAGCTCCCGTTTCTTCTGCAAGCGCTGGAATGTTCTCATCGACGATCACTTTTGCTGCGGCTGAACCGGCAGCAGTTGTCAGGGCATTGCCGCCAAACGTCGAACCATGATCGCCCGGTGAAAGAACCGAGCAGAACTCTTTGGTAGCGAACGCTCCTAGCGGCGTACCTGCGCCTAAAGCCTTTGCGAGCGTCATAACGTCGGGCTCCACGCCCGGGAACTGCTGGTAGCCGAACAACGTTCCGATACGGCCCATGCCGGTTTGAACCTCATCAAGCATGAACAGAATGTTCTTCTCGTGGCAGAAGTCCATCACGTCTTTCAGGTAACTCGCACTCGGAATGTTCACGCCGCCTTCGCCCTGAACAGGCTCAAGCAGCACGGCACATGTTTTACCTTCGATGTATGCGCTCTTGATGGCGTCGACATCGTTGTAAGGGACATTCACGAAACCCGGCATCAGCGGCTTCCAGTTTGCCTGGTAAGCCGGTTGGCCGGTGGCAGCCATCATCGCCTGGGTGCGGCCATGAAACGAATCGAGAGCGGTGATGATCTCGTAAGCCCCGTCCAGCTTCAGCTTGCCCCATTTGCGAGCAACCTTGCAGGCTCCTTCGTTAGCTTCCGCCCCGGAGTTGCAGAAGAAGACACGGTCGATCGCCGAGTTATCGACGATGATCTTCGCAAGCGGTAGTTGGGGAGTCGTGTAGAACAGGTTCGACATCTGCAATATCTTGCCTGCCTGGTCACGAATTGCCTCAGTAACAGCCGGGTGGTTGTGCCCCAGGTTCAGCACGGCCCATCCGGCCGTGAAATCAAGATAGCTCTTGTCGTCGTTATCGAAAACTCGGGTGCCTTCGCCTCGCACCAGCACCGGCGGCATACGGTTCACCACCTGCATGTAGTACTTAGATTCGAGGTCTTTGTAATCAGCCGAGCTAGTCATTTTGTTCTCATATTTTCTATGGGGGTTCCCGTCGACGATGCAGGATGGTTCCCTGAGCTTCTTGATTCCGTCTGTGTCACGTACGGGCATTGTGGCAGGCCATTCTGCATCGTGCGCAGCAAGCCTTTTGCCGTAGATAACGCCAAATAGACGCCAGATATACGTGAACCGACAGTCGCCGAACGCAAAACCGCGCACAGCAGACCGAAAACTATAACGCAGCGCCAACGTAACCGGGTGGTGGGGCCGAAGAGCCGACTATTCCTTGCGGCCGGGTTTCCAGCCTTTGCGTGCGGCCTTCCCGAAGAGAATGGCCGATATGACCATCGCCCCCACCGGAGCGGTCCATACCGACCCTATCGGCCATGGCCACTCAAACATAAAGCCGAATGGAATCCAGAGGACCACGATAATCCCCAGTCCTAAAAAGGCACCGTGCGCGCTGCTCTTGAACTTGAAAATTGATGTCATCCCAATAATCAGCCCGATTAAACCGGCCAGTGGCATCAGGGCAATAACGAGGCCCGCACCGGTCGCCAGCCCCGCACCGCCACGGAACCCGTTGAACACCGGATACCAGTGGCCGACGATAGCGGCAGCCCCTCCGATTACCCACAGTTCCTCCGGTGTGCCAACGGCCCATGCGATTGCTACCGGTACCGCACCTTTCAGGCCATCGGCGATGAACACTACTGTGCCCAGTCGTTTGCTCACTTTCCGGAACACGTTGGCCGCACCGGGGTTGCCGGTTCCGGTGCTGAACAGGTCAACGCCCGACCGCATTGTGAACAGCCGCGCAAAGGGAAGCGACCCCAGCAGATAGCCGATGACCAGCATCAACACAACATGACCTGCGATGCCCATATCGAGTTTTTATCCCCAGAGGTTTATTCGGCGTTAGCCGTGATTATTTCGATGTAAGTACGAGTCTGGTCGGTCAAACGATTCTGGTGCCGATATCTTCGCCTCTTGTGCAGGCTAGCAATGCCCCCGCAACCCGGCCATCGATGATGTGGCCCGACCCAACGACCGATACGGCATCGGCGCACGCCTCGATTTTAGGGATCATCCCGCCCACCGCGATGCCACCGGCAATCAAGTCCATGGCCTGGCCGCGTGTCATCCGCGGAATCAGGCGTCTTCTCGCGTCCAATACCCCTTCGACATCAGTCTGGAACACAAGTTGGTCGGCCCTCACGGCCTTCGCGATATGCCCGGCTGAGGTATCGGCGTTTACGTTCAAGATACGATCTTCGCCAGTTTCCGAAGGGTACAGGTGAAGGGCAGTTGGGGCGATGATCGGGATACTGCCTGAATCGAGCACTGCTTCGATCGGGGCGGCATTTGCTTTAACTATCTTCCCGACATAGCCGAGGTCGGGATCAAGAATTTCGGCCTGCAGTAGCCCGCCGGAAACGCCTGAAATACCAACCGCACTCGCACCGGCAGCCTGGAATTCGGCAACTATCTGCGAATTCACCAGGCCCGCAAGTACAGCCACCGCCACGTCGAGGGTCGATTTATCGGTGCGTCTCAGCCCGCGAATAAATTCCGGATGAATCCCCAGCCTGGCAACCCAGTTGGAAATCACCTTGCCGCCGCCATGAACGACTATTGGCCTGACGCCCTGATTCCACAGTTCGACGATATCCGGAACGGTGCTATCGCCTTCGCCGAGAGTGCTTCCACCTATCTTGATGACTATCGTTTTTTTTGCGCCGTTTCTGGGAGTGCGCGATATCGGAGCGGTCATCTGGTTGCCGCCCGCGTTTCATCAGCGCATGTTTGGTCATGCGTGCATGTTGAATCAGGGAAGTACGTTTTGATGGAGTTAAGAAGCAATAGCCTGCCCGAAAAATGGCACGTCACCGCGATGCCCTCTCGATGGCGATTACGTTGTGTAGGCCGAGTTGAAGACGACGTACTCTTCTGTAAGGTCGCAGCCCCATGCCTGGCCGTAGCCATCTCCAACATTGAGCGCAACTCGAAGTCGCACCGTATCTTCTCCAAGCGCCATAACGACGCTCTGGATGTTGTAGGCGATGGCGCGCCCATCGGCGACGATCTGGATATCGTTTACGTAAACATCGATCTTCGATTCATCCAGCGGGATTTGAGATTTACCCACTGCCATGAATATCCGGCCCCAGTTGGGATCACGGCCATAGACAGCAGTTTTGACCAGAAGCGATGATGCACATTCACGAGATGCGGCCAATGCGTCGTCGTCGGAGTGGGCGCCCTCGACAGTGACCTCGATCAGCCTGGTAGCGCCTTCGCCGTCGCGTGCAATTTCTACCGCAAGATGGCGGCATACCTGTAGCACCGCCTCGGCAAACGTGTCGGAGGCTTCGTCGCCGCCTGAAAGCAACTGACCGCCGGAAGCACCGTTTGCCAGCAGCAGCACGGTATCGTTCGTACTCTGGTCGCCATCAACATCTATCTGATTAAAGGTCAGTTTTACCGCGGCCGAAAGCGTTTCCTGTAGAAATTCAGGTTCCACGCTGGCATCGGTCGTGGTGAAGGCGAGCATTGTCGCCATGTTCGGATGAATCATCCCCGAACCTTTCGACACGCCACCGACAGTGTGGGTCACTCCATCAATTTCAAACGAAACCGCGATCTCTTTTGTGCGTTTATCGGTCGTCAGAATCGCCCGTGCGTACTCGTTGCCACCGTTTTCGCTGACTTCGATTTTAGGGATGTGCTCGCGCATGAGGGCCATCGGTATTTCAACCCCGATAACACCGGTTGATGCAACCAGTGCCTCTTCGGGCGTGATGCCGAGTTGTGCGGCCGCAAGCTCGGTCATTTCTCTGGCGTCGATCAGGCCCTGCTCGCCAACCGCAGTGTTCGCACAACCACTGTTGGCAACGATTGCCCGTACCCGCTTATCCAGGCCAACACGCTCTCGAGTTAGCGTGACGGTTGGCGAGAGAATGCTATTTTGCGAGAAAGTTCCAGCGACAGCGCACGGCAGGTCCGAAACAAGCAGGCCGATATCGAGTCTGTCGGCACCAGGGGTCTTGATCCCCGCGAAAACTCCTCCGGCAGAAAAACCGCTGGCTGAAGTTATCGTGCCGTGGGGCACCGGGACAATAGGGAGTGGCATGGCAGTGTTGACCTAAATCGCCCCATGTAGCGTGCGCTTACGCAAGCGGGAAGCGTGTATGAGGTTCGATAACAGAAATAACCGGCGATACCGGAAAATCGAGAGCCTCGTGCCAACGCGAAAAGTGGCACAGGCGCATCTCAATTCGAGGAAAGCGGCAGTTCAATTCGAACTGGGAGTATATCAGCCGGGAAGTGGGAGATTCGTGAATGAATCAGGCCGCTGAGTCGATGTCCGAGAACTCGTTCATTCTTCGAACAGCGGCGTCTACGCTACGACCGAGACTGACCAGCGATTCACGCGAACTGCCTCGCTCTTGGGCCAGGGCGAGTTCACCGAGGGCTTCAAGCAATTCGCTTGCAATGTTTATGCCGATTCGCGTCACGGAAGATTCCTTACCAGGCGAAAATCTGAGAATGTCAGCAGCCATAATCGAACTCTATCCGTAGTGGTGTTACTG
>CAYLWG010000084.1:0-11889 GCA_964387235.1 uncultured Dehalococcoidales bacterium | reverse complement strand
GCAAGGTCAAAGACCTGGTCACCATCTTCGGCTTCCACGATGTCATGCCCGGCATCCTCAAGAATGGTTGCCAGTGCAAGACGCACGTCTGGGCTATCGTCAACGACGAGTATTCGAGCCAATTAACTCACTACCTCCACAGAACTTCACCGCACAACCCCTGCCAACACACAGTCTTTATCATAACGTGAAGCCGATTGTTCCGCTCACCGTGCAAGTCTACATACAGATTGCCTGTTAAATAGAGTGTCTATCGGTAATTTAACGATATTGATTCCAAAAACACCTGTTTTTACAGAATTTCCCAGTACACGGAGCTTTTTTTGCACTATCAGGACGAACGCACCAGTAAATGCAGGATTTCCGATTCTTGGTCCTACCGTGGTTTGAAGACGGTAGTTCTGGAAAACGAGTTGCTCCGGGTTTCCATAATCGCCGACAAAGGCGCCGATATCTTCGAGTTATCCCACAAAAAAACCGATACAGAGTTCATGTGGAGAACCCCATGGTCGGTCAGGAATCTCGGACTCTGGACACCCTCGACCGGTGACGGGGACAACACCTGGCATGATGCGTATATTGGCGGGTGGCAGACGATCGCCCCGACTGGCGGACCACCTCAGAAGTACGCGAATGCAGATATCGGACAGCATACGGAAGCGACTCTGATGCCGTGGGACGCAGTGATCGTCGAGGACACTCCCGAACGGGTCAGTGCTAAGTTCAGCGTAAGAACCGTGCGCACTCCGTTCTGGATCGAGAAAGTGGTGATGCTCGAAGCCAACAGCCCGGTGATGACGGTTACCGATACGCTCACAAATGAGGCGGAAGAAACGATGGAGGCCCAGTGGGGGCAGCACGTCGCCTTTGGAGACCCGTTTCTGACTCCGAACTGCCGATTGGACATGGCTCCGGGCGATTTTTTCGTACCGGAAGACCGCACTGGAGAAGAATCGACTCGCCTGCAGCACAGTCAGACCGGCTCATGGCCAAACGCTATCGGAGCGGACGGCAGCACAGTTGATCTTTCCACGTTCCCTCCGAAGTCTGATCGCGTGCAGGATTTTGCCGCGTTCAAGAATCAAAAAGAAGGCTGGTATGCCGTAACGAACCCCGGCCGCGGCGTGGGAATTGGTCTCGCTTACCCGGTCGAAACTTTCAAGTACCTGTGGTACTGGCAGGTCTTCGGGGGAGGAAAGGGATATCCCTGGTACGGCAGGACGTACAACATCGGTCTTGAACCGTTTACGAGCCTGTCGGCAGGTATGCCTGAACCCGGCTCTGATCAACGGACGTCGATGATATTCGCCCCCGGCGAAACGAAGACTGCGACTGTGCGCGCAGTTGTTTACGAAAGCACAACCGGCGTTTCACACATCACGCAAGATGGCGAAGTAACGACTCTCTAGCTCAGGCCCCGTGAAAATCTTGCAGCGTACGCAAGTGCCGGGCGAAACTGCCGACCCCACTGACAACGTCGATACCGTCGGTAATGTTCTGGTGAACGGTGACCCATCCGTCGTAACCAGTTTTATCGAGCTCCTCCAGAACCACGCCAAAGTCGATTCCCGAAGGATCGTCCAGTGGTATCAGGTCGAAACCGACCGGGCCGTTTATCCATGTCTCTTGAATATGCGTTCCCGCCGGATTTATGCGGTGGTTCTGGAAGTAAACGTTCACGATCCACGGTCGGAACGCACGAACGGCATCGGCAAGGTACGGCTGAGAGGCAAGCATCAAATTCGCCGGTTCAAAAGTAACCCCGAAGTTCGGTCGGTCGATAGCTTTCAGTGTTTTGAGACCGAACTCGATCGTCTCAATTAAAGATTTGGTATGGCACTGGTGGGCAAGCGTGATACCGCGTTCTGCGGCTTCATCGGCGGCACGCCTGGCCCAGATGATGTCTGATTCGCTTTTCATCATCACCCGGATAATCAGCGAACCCATTGCCTTCGCCAGATCGAGATACGGAGTTATGTTTCTGAGCGACATCTGGGCCTGATCGTTGTTGATAGCCAGATCGACGTCGCCGGTAACCATCGAAACCTCTAACCCCGCAGCATCGACCGTGCGCCGCGCCGCTAAAAGTTCGGCCTTCGTCGATTGAACTCCGACCTGAGACGCCCGCATCGAAAGACCTGAATACCCGTTCCGTTTAGCCAGATCGGCAATCTCGCCGAGTGGCATCAGTGCGACCGACTTGTCGGTAGGTGATTCGGCAACCCTTGTGGAAAGTGATAGTTTCATCGTTTCAACCCGCCGTCCCTTGCTTATGCCTCGGCCAGAACAGCTTCGTCGACCTGATGCGCCCGGATCCAATCCCAGTCGAGCGGAACGCCAATTCCCGGGCCGTCTGGTGCGTATACGTTGCCCTCGCTGTCGATCCCGTCGAGGTCATCGTTGTAGCCCAGATACACCGGTGCTTTGGTCGTCTTGACTTTCGGGTGTACCAGGCCCAACTCGAAGAAGTTCGTGTTGCGAATCGACGACATGATGTGACGGTGTACCGGACCCGGCCCGTGTAACTCAACGTCGAGACCGAACCCTTCAGAGGCGTGCGCAATTTTCATCGCACCGGTCACGCCGCCATCCTCGTGCGCTCCCGCTCGAACGTAGTCGGTAGCATCAGCAACGATGAAGTCGACATGCTGCTCGAGCAGTCGAATGTGCTCGGTCTGCAACATTGGCGTCTTAACCATCTGCCGAAGCTTGCGGTGTGCGAACTGCGATACTCCGCCGTCCTGATAGGGATCTTCCCACCAGAAGAAATCAGCCTCGTCACAGGCCTTACCAAGTTTCAGCGCATCACCAAAATTTTTGACCTCGCAGGCAGGGTCGATCAGCAGGTCCATTCGTCCCTCGAACTGCTTCCCCAGAAGCAGCACGTTATCGATCTCGCGCCGGATATTGCTGCGGGCCAGTCCCCAGCCATGAACCTTGAACGACCGATACCCCATTTCGAAGCACTGCTCGGCGAAATCAGCGAAGTCCTGCGGGGTGGTGAGGCCGCCGTTTTCATCACCATGCAGTGTCGACGCATAGGCCGGGAGCGGCTTTCTCTCGCCACCGAGCAGTCGATACAGTGGTTCGTCGTACAGTTTGCCGGCGATGTCCCACAGACAAATGTCGATCAGCCCGACGCCGGCCATTGCGCCGTGGCGTAGACCACGCTTCGTATCGTTGTAAATCGACTCCCGGGCGAGGGCATCTTTGCCAATCAGGTACTGAGCCACTTGCTGCACGTCAGCTACCCCGCGGCTTGCCTCCGGGTATTCACCGACTATCCCCTGATCGGTGTCGATCTGTAGAACCGTGCCCTGTTGTGTCAGCCTCGACCCGGCTTCGTAAACCATGTTGAAAGTGTTGTAGTCCTTACCAACGTTTTCGAGTTCATATTCGTAGACGGTTATTGAGACTTTCGTGATCTTAGGACTGGCTTTCATCTCAGGCTCCCGGTTAATTGTCGTGACTGATCTGGGTCGTTTGGATGATCCAACATGTGACACACCACGCTGTGATCAAATTGGCTTCGAGGCGGGATGGTAGCACGCAAGAGTTACCGGATACGCCTTAACTCAGGACAATACGGGCTGTTGTGCCCCATGTAGAATCTCGTCAGATTCTGGTAAATCTCAACTCCTCCGATTACGAAGTAAAACGACATATGCAAGCAATCGTTTATCACGGCAATAAAGACATACGGCTCGAAGACATCCCCGAACCGAATCCCGGCCCCGGCGAGGTCAAGATCCGAGTCACGAACGCGTCTATCTGTGCCACCGACATTGAAGAGTGGCAGTACGGCCCGTTATGGGTACAGCACGGGTCGCCCAACGCCATCACCGGTAAGCAGGCTCCGTTGGTTCTCGGGCACGAGATATCAGGGCATGTCGTTGAATTGGGCGCGGGCGTAAGTAACTCCAACGTTCAAGTTGGGGACCGCGTAGTAATCGAAAACGTATTGACGTGCGGCACCTGTTTCTGGTGTATCCGCGGGCAGCAGTCGGTATGTCCAAACATGGCGGTAGCCGGGTTCATGGCGGACGGTGGTCTTGAGGAATACATGGTGTGGCCTGCCGAGCATGTCGTGACACTACCTGAGGGCATTTCCGATGTAGAAGGCCCGCTAATCGAGCCAGCAACGGTTGCAGTACACGGTGTTCGCAGGTCGGGCGTGAAAGCCGGAGATTCTGTTGCAGTTATCGGCTGCGGAACGGTGGGGCTGCTCACATTACAGGCTTTCAAGGCTGCTGGTGCGCGGGTCATTGCCGTTGATATCCGCAATCAGAGTTTAGAGCTGGCCGCAAAGCTCGGAGCCGATGCCGTAGTCAACTCCAGTGATGAACAGGCCGCGGCGGGCAGGTTGCTCGAACTCACAAACGGCATCGGCCCGGATATCGTTGCCGAAACGGCGGGTGCAAGGGAAACCCCGCGCATGGCAATCGAGTGGGTGCGCCGGGGCGGAACGGTTCTGCTGATCGGGATTTACTCAGCAAAGTTGGAGATTGATTTCAACGATGTGGTCGGCCGTGAGATTACAGTGATTGGCTCCGTTGCAGCATCCCCCGGGGATATGAAGGCGACAATCGAACTAATGGCGCAGGGCAAGATCGACGTAAAGCCCCTGATTTCTGAAATAGTGCCGCTGAGTCGGGCGATAGAAGATGGTTTCAACCGTATGCTCGATCCCAACAAAGATGTGTTCAGGATCGTGATTCAACCCGGCTCGTAACGAAATCTGCACACCAACGGCTCGATAAATCGGCACAAAACAGCGCACTAATGCGGCAGACCAGAAAACAAAACACCAGAAAATAAAACAGATGAATTACCAGGACGAACGAACAAGCGGCTGCCGTGTTTCCGATTCGTGGACATACCGGGGTCTGAAAACCGTCATTCTTGAAAACGAACTTGTGCGTGTTACTGTCCTCGCCGATAAGGGCGCGGATATCTACAGCTTCGTCCATAAACCGACCGACACCGAATTTATGTGGCGCACCCCATGGGGCGTGCGTGATCCACGCAATACCGTCCCTTCTACCGGCGATTCGGCTTCCGTGTGGATGGATTACTACGAAGGAGGCTGGCAGACGGTAGTCCCGCACGGTGGTTATTCTGACCGTGTTTACGGTGCCGATTACGGCATTCACGGCGATATGAACACAATCCCGTGGGATGCCGTAATCGTTGACGACACACCAGAAAAAGTAAGCGTTCGGTTTAGTGCCAAAAGCGTTCGAATGCCGATGTCAGTATCGAAAACGCTTTCGCTGGCCTCTGGTTCTGCGGTGCTTAAAGTTGAAGAGTCGGTGACTAACGAGGGCGAAGAAGACCTCGATATTGTCTGGCTCGAACACATCGCACTGGGACCGCCAGTTATTTCTGAAAAATCAAGACTGTATCTACCGGAATGCCGGGTGTTGAGCCATCCCGAAAGCATTGACCCGAACTCGATACTTGAACCTGGCTATGACGGCGCATGGCCTAACGTAAACGCCAAAGATGGCTCGGTCATAGACTTCACACGTATCCCGCCAAAAGAAGACAGATCGCTGGACATGGCGTACATGACCGGGATGTCGGAAGGCTGGTATGCGCTGCTAAACGAGGAAACGAATGTCGGTTGGGCGGTTAGCTACCCGGTCGATGTTTTCAAATACCTGTGGTACTGGCGCAACTACGGTGGAGGCTACGGTTACCCGTGGTATGGCAGGTGCTACAACGCGGGTCTTGAGCCTTGTACGAGTTTTGGCAACGGCGGAATCGTGCAGGCGCAGGAAAATGGAACGGCACTCGGCATTGCCGCTGGCAAGACGGTTTCGGTGACGATCAACGCCGGTCCTTTCACCGGAACAGGTGAAGTCACCCACGTAGACAGTGACGGCAGGGTGACTATTTCCTGATTTCCCACCGAGCGAAAAGTAAAACTAAACAACACAAGTACGTATCGACATTTATTTAAGGAATAAAAATTGCGAAAAAGAATGTTTGGGAACTCTGGGTTGGAAACGTCGGTAATTGGTTACGGCGGTTGGCCGATGGGCCGCGGGATGTACGGCGATTTCGACGACGATGAGGCGATAGCCGCCGCACGATTATCGTTCGACAACGGCGTGACACTGTTCGACACAGCGGCTGTTTACGGTTGGGGTTATGGCGAAACACTCATGGGAAAAGCCCTTAAAGACATTCGCCAAAACGTGGTTCTGGTGACAAAAGGTGCGCGTGAATGGGATAGAAGCAACTCGGATCGACGTACCGCAACCGTGTCCAATTCCGACCCGGCACGACTTCGAGCGTCGATTGACGAAAGCCTGCAACGGCTTCAGACCGACTATATCGATCTGTTCCTGATTCACTGGCCCGATAAAGACCGTCCGTTCTCCGAGCCGATGGAAGTCCTTGAAGAGGCCAAAAAGGCCGGAAAGATTCGCCACTCAGGCGTATCAAACTTCTCGGTAGCCATGATGAAGGAATGTCACGAGACCAGCCCCATCATCACAAATCAGATCGGATACCACATCTTCGATCGCAGGCCAGAAGCTGAAGTGATGCCTTATGTGAAGGAAAACGGCATGGGCGTCATGGCGTACGGCTCGATGGCTCATGGCCTGCTAACCGGCACCTGGGATTCCGATAAAACGTTTAGCGACGATGACTGGCGCCACGTTGGTGCCAACTTCGGCATCAGCTCGTGGGGCCCCGACAACCTCGCCGCCAACATTGCAGTTGTTGAAAAGCTAAAAGTCATCGCAGCAGATCACGGCAAGACAATCCCGCAACTGGCGATCGCATGGGCGCTGGCGAACGATAGCGTGAGTGTTGCACTGGCGGGTTCGGTCACACCGGCCGAAGCATCCGAAAACCTTGGTGGTGATTGGGATATGTCACCAGAAATCAAGAAGACAATCGACGATCTTGTACTGAGCGAAGGATCGGGCGTAGGCACTGCTGGCATGGAGATCGCAACGTAGTTCGCTACGGGAATCCATGTTAAATGCACTATCCAACGCCCAGATGAAAGCCGAGTGACACGCATGATTATCGACACCCATTGCCATGCCGGTCGCAACTGGTTTCAGCCAATAGAGACGCTTGAGTTCGAAATGGACCGGGCCGGGGTCGATGCTGCGGTGTTAATCCAGCACGGCGGTACATACGATAACGACTACCTGCTCCAAGAGGCAGCGGCAAAACGCTCTGGACGTTTCAAGGTAGTGGTGATGATAGACCCGGCAGACCCTGACCCGCTCGGCACACTCGAACGGCTGGCAGAGCAGGGCGCTGCCGGGGTCAGGCTCGCGGCTGATGCGGAGTTCAATGCGCTGCCAGATTCAACCGCTATCTGGCGAAAGGCTGGCGAACTACAGCTTGTGGTGAGTTCGCTTGGTGATGATCGACGTTTTGCAAGCAGCCGCTTCAAGAAGATCATCGAAGATTGCCCGGACACTCAGATCGTGATCGAACATCTTGCGGGGGTCGGGATAGCCGATCCTCCGTACACCGATTTCGAGTCAGCACTTGAAACTGCTAAAAGACCTAACACCACCATCAAGGTTCCGGGGCTGGGCGAGATAACTCGCAGGCCGTCCGTTCTGTTGCCGGACTTCCGATTCGAAAACATTCCTCCGCTCTTTGAAATGGCCTATGAGGCGTTTGGGGCCGACCGGATGATGTGGGGCAGTGATTTCCCACCAAGCGCCGGTAGAGAGGGCTATGCAAACACGCTTGAGGGCGTGCGGAGTCATCCAGCCTGGGCTAACGAGGGCGATGTTGACTGGATACTCGGAAAGACCGCAGCGCGGGTGTGGGGCTTCGGTAGCCAGTAGAGGGGGATTGCCAGCATGGTCGGCAAGGGCCGAGCAGCGACTCACGCCACCTGTCACACAGATTATGTGTCCCTTGCAATAACAGCGTCGTCTGTCAGGGTCACACGTACTCTGCCCACCACGATGCGCCCACCGATCTCGGCCCGGTATGAGCGCCTATGAACGGGTGAAGTTCTGTGATGAACAACTCC
Source organism: uncultured Dehalococcoidales bacterium (assembly GCA_964387235.1). Lineage (GTDB taxonomy): Bacteria > Chloroflexota > Dehalococcoidia > Lucifugimonadales > Lucifugimonadaceae > Lucifugimonas. Next base: position 3,866 of record CAYLWG010000084.1, on the reverse strand, counting down.
GAGCAGTCGAAGTTTTCCGACACCCAGCTTCTGAGTTCCTCTGCCAGTTCCGGTGCATCGGCGTGCGTCACGACCACATGCGCGGGTTTCCCAGACAGATCGGCAAGCATTTCACTCCGAAGCCGCTCAAGAGCCTTGCGGGTCGACCGGGGCCGGGCTATCACTCTGAATTCTCCAGCCGAATACTCGATGACCGGCTTGATATTCAAAGCCTTCGTTGCCCACACCGCTATCTTCGGAACACGGCCACTCTTTTCGATGTAGTGAAGCGTGTCGAGAACCACCAACATTCGGGTTTTACCGGCGATTTTCCGTGCGGTATTTTCTACATCTTCAAGCGTTCCATCTCCTGCTGCGGTTCGGGCGGCAGCAAGTGCGATCAAAGCCAGGGAACTGCCGACGGTTTCCGAATCGAACACCCTGACTGCCGTTCCCGCGCTTTCGGTTTCGAATGATTTCGACGCGACAATGGCCGAGTCGTAAGCTGCACTGTGTTGCGCCGACATGCTCAGGCAGAAGATTCGATCGAATTTCTCGGCAGCAGCACGGAACCGCTCCAGATACGCAGTCGGTTTTGGTGGCGAAATCGTTGGAGTCACTGAAGACTCGATCATTCGCTGATAGAAATCACCGGGGTCGTCATCAGACCCATCGACGTATGTATTCCCGTTTATTGTTATCTCCATGCGGGTTACATACAGGCCGTGTTCCGTAATAAGTTCTGTCGATAGGGCAGTGGTGGAATCTGTGACGACCGCCACTTTAGAATTTCGATTGCTCGTGGGTGAACGCATACGCTTATCCATGTCGGCGATTATCAGAATGCCCGATCAACTGACCAAAAAAAATGTTACACGGTTCCAGTAGTGGGGAAGTCTGGCAATTCTCGATTAGAATTGAGTTCCCGATCTTGGAAATCAACCTGCTCGGGCGCTCTCAAAATTTCGATCAGTTATACAAGCGGTACACCGACCCACGATGACCTCGCAAAACGAGCCTGTTCGAAGGCTCCCGAACATGCAAGACGCCGGACCAGGCGAGCTGGCAGCGCGTGACACAGCGATTTCGACGCTGCGCACTATTTTCGGCCTGCGTGGATACGACCGAGCCGAAACGCCGATACTCGAACAGACTGAACTTTATCTCCGCAAATCAGGCGGGGCTCTTTCGTCTCGTCTTTACGATTTTTCTGAACCTGGTGGATACGAGGTAAGTCTGCGGCCCGAGTTCACATCGGCAATTCTGAGGCTCACAGCCGATAGCGGTGTAGACAACGGGACTCTGCGGTTTATGTACGACGGGCCGGTATTCAGGTATGCCGGGCCGGAAGATGTGGATGGAAGCAAGACCAGGCAGTTCACCCAGTTGGGCGCCGAGTTGATAGGCCCACGGCCACCAGCCGCCGATGGCGAGGTAATTGCAATGGCGTTGGAGGGCCTTGTCGGCCTCGGTATTACCAGCGCGAGAATCGTGATCGGTCACGTTGGTGTCGTTCTCGCTGCACTTTCAGAGTTTGGCCTTTCTGAGCGCGCTAAATTGTTCCTGATAAGCAGCATCGGGGAACTTAAACGAGGGCAGGTCGATGACGTATCTGAAAAGGCTGCGGCATTAGGGTTTCTTGATGACGTAGTGATCGACGATGCCCAAATTGCGGCCGACCGCGAGCGTCTTGCTTCGACGATTCAGCGGGTAATGGCAGAAGGCATCGGCGTATCGCTCGGACAGAACACCGGCGCTCGGACTCCCGAGGAGATTGTTGCGAGACTTGCACGAAAAATGTCACAGGCCGACAACCCGGAGGATTTCAAACGGGCACTGAACATGCTGTCGCAATTATCCCAGGTCAGCGGTCCGGTTACCGAAACGCTTGATGGGGGAACAGAAGTTCTTCTGTCAGCCGGAGTTCCTGCCGAAATTATTTCGGACTTGCAAGAGGTGCTTGATGCAGCCGTGGCCGAAGGCGTGTCACTCGATCAGATCACTGTCGATTTTGGCCTCGCACGCGGCCTTGCTTACTACACCGGAATGTTGTTCGACCTGTACGCCGGTGAAACCAATGGCACATCTGAAGATACTCTTGGCGGTGGTGGTCGTTACGATGGCCTGACAAGGGCGCTCGGGTACGACCGCGATGTTCCAGCACTTGGATTCGCCTACAACCTTGATGCGATCATAGAGATCCGCACCCGCGATCTCGATCCAACCTCCGAATTGATTCTCGTTTCACCTGAAGAAACCGGTTCGTTAAATTCGGCAATCCGAAATGCCCGTGAGCTTCGATCTTCAGGGCAGCGCGCTGCTGTCAATTTTGAATTTTCTGGCCTCCCGGTATCGGGATCAGGTGGACAGCCAGAGTCAACAACGGAATCGAATGGGGGACTGGACGCATGAGCAACCTGCGATTCGCCCTCCCATCGACCGGGGCACTTTACGACGGAACGTCAAAACTACTTTCCGGCTGTGGCCTGCCGGTCCGGCGAGCCAACTCCCGTCGATACACCGCTGATATTCCATCTCTACCGGGCGTGGACATCCTGTTTCAGCGCCAGTCCGACATCACAATTGAAATTGATGGCGGCAGTGCCGATATCGGTATCGTTGGGCTGGACCGATATTTAGAATCTCGGCTAGAACGTGGCAACACCGTTCTGGTTCAGGATGGTCTGGGTTTTGGCAATTCAAAGCTCGTGATCGCAGTTCCCGGCGCGTGGCTCGATGTGACCAGTATGGCGGACCTTGCAGATATCGCACTCGAGTTTCGGGCCAGAGGACGCGACCTGAGAATCGCGTCAAAATATGGACGGCTTGTTAAGCGGTTCCTGAACAAAAATGGTGTGAACTACGTTTCAATGATTTCGGTTTCCGGCGGGTTGGAAGCTGCCCCGGTGATGGGCTATGCCGACATCATCGCAGACATCACCGCAACCGGAACAACATTGCGAGAAAACGGCCTGCGCATACTGGTAGATGGAACCATTATCGAATCTCAGGCGGTGATAGTTGGGAATGCCCGTGCCCTGGCAGATGACCCGGAAAAACTGGAACTGACCCGGCAACTACTGGAAAAAATCGAAGCCAGCCTCCGAGCGCACAGGTATCAGCGGGTTACCGGTGACATCCAGGGCGAATCTGAGGATGAAGTTGCACGGCAGGTGATGAAACGCCGCGATTTGAGCGGCCTGAACGGCCCGACCATTTCTGCTGTCCACACAGGCAAAGATAGTTCATGGTTCACCGTTCAAGTGCTGGTTCGAAAGTCAGATCTGTCTGAAGTAGTCAGTCATTTTCGTAAGCTCGGCGGAATCGGCATTTCAGCGACCGATGTTCAGTACGTCTATCGAGACCGCTGTGTTTCGTATGAACGACTTGCAGAGTATTTAGATTCGATCAAAGGACCGAGCAGTCAACTCGTCGAGTAGCAGATGTCTAAATTCCCCACAGCCGAAATGGAATCGGACAAAAGACGTTGAAACGAGTAATTGGTGTCGCCGCAGGAATTGAATACTTTCGACGTGAACGCAATTCGTCGACGGAAGCGGTTCTTTCCGATGGAAACGGCCTGTTCCCCGACAGCATTCCACCGGATGCATTTGCCGCAAGAGTTATCCGAATCGTGCAGGAAGAAGGCGACGCGGGCCTCAGCAGGATCAACACGGCACTCGACGGGTCTTCTCCTGATGTTTTTGAAGTACCGTCAGCCGAAATCAACTCGGCATTTAACGAACTCGACCCTGCCGCTATTTCTGCTCTGGAAACTGCTGCAGAGCGCGTGTGGAAATTCCAGAGCAGGGGCCTCCCGAAAAGCTGGAACCACGAAAATGGCAAGTTCGGCGAACGAGTAACCCCACTGAGTTCGGTTGCGGCCT
>CAYLWG010000083.1:0-11977 GCA_964387235.1 uncultured Dehalococcoidales bacterium | reverse complement strand
TCTCAGTTCCCGACGATGCAAAGCGCACGGTGGCGTCCTCCATCGGGATCATCTGTAGCGCCATTTCGGCGACTTCAAGCTCGCGCTCGAACTGGGCTGCAAACACGTACCCTTTTTTCATATCTTCGCTGACCTGGCGATTAATGAAATCGGGCGAGTGGCCGAAAAGGTTGGGCCCCATACCCTGGATGTAATCGATGTATTCGTTGCCATCGACATCCCACATCCGCGAACCCCGGGCATGAGTGAAAAACAGCGGCACATCGGCAGGTTCGTTCGCCCTGATCTGGCTTGAAATACCGCCAGCGACCAGCTTTTTTGCCCGTTCGAATAGATGCGTCGACCGTTCGTGGTTCATGTGTAATTTGCCTGTTGTGTATACCGGGATTAAAAACGACAGCCAGAAGTGTACGGCCCGATTGGCACGACTGCTGCGTTATCGACTGAAGGCTGTCCCCCGGTAGAGGCCGATATCTAGCGGACGGGGGTGGCACCGGGTGCGGGGGATACTATTTGCGGCCACAACGATTCACTGTCGGCGGATGTCCCGCTGGTCAGTTCGGTATCGTCGTCGGAATCGATCAGCTCGAAGCTGGAAGCTGGTAACTTCATCACGAAAATGCTTCCACCCGTACCCGCAGTATTTGGTACGACAGTTAGAGTGCCGTCGTGCAGCTCGGTCAGGTACCGGGCGATAGAGAGCCCAAGACCTGACCCCTGAACCGGAGATGTGTCGGCGAGTTTTCCGCGGTAGTAAGGCGAGAACACGGCTTCAACCTCGTCATCATTGATGCCGGGGCCGTTGTCGATCACCCGGATCACCTGATCTTCTTCCTCACGGATAACTTCGATGCGTATTATTCCGGCCTTTGGTGAATATTTATGGGCGTTGCTGACAAGGTTCGCAATCACGCGCTCGATTCTTGGCTCATCGATCATCAGCGGGTGTAGGGAATCGTCGGCATCGATTTCAACAATTTGTTGACGCGCAGTGATCGAAGGCTGGAGCAATGACACAGCCTGCTCTACGACACTCTGTAGTCGGACCGGCCCAAGGTTGAGTTCAAGGTGGGCGCTCTGCATCGCCGCGTAGTCCAGCGATTCAGAAGTTAACCGTTCAAGCCGTTGAATTCCGTTCTTCAATGTTCGAATAAGACGGTCGCGCTGTTCGTCGGACGCGTTGCCGGTGAGTACGTGATCGAGCAGCTCGGTAGACAGTTTTATCGCGGTAATGGGTGACTTCAGTTCGTGTGAGACAGTTTGGAGCAAGATCGACTTCAGGTTGTCGAGCCGCTCGAGTTCTTCGCGTCGCTGGGCCTCTATCGCATATGCCCGAGCATTGTTGATCGCCATTGCCGACTGGTCGGCAGCAGCGGAGACAAAAGCGAGCTCGGCGGCCGAATAATCGCCACCAACCAGTTTTGGCCCGACATAGAAGAACCCGGTCAGTTCGCCTCCGGCCTGAAGTGGCACGATCATCTCGGCCTGGAGGTCTCGGATAGTTGACCGTTCCAGCTCACTCGCCGCTTGAAGATACGGGTCGGTCGCCATGTCGACGCGGAAAAGCGGGGTACTGGCAGCCCGCAATCGTCGGGCAAACAGGCCTTCAAGCTCGATGGCAAGTCGCCCGGTACTCCCGCGGGTATCGTAGTAAACCTCGAATGTCTGCTCCATTGAATCGGGCAATGCCACTCCCACCCAGTCGGTACGCAATATTTTCCGTACGTTTTCACCGAGTTTTGAGACGACCGAGTTGAAATCAGTAATATCACGTAAGTCAGAGTTCAACTGGGCGAGGGCGTTCAGCATGTCGAACCGCTCTCGGAAGAAAAACCTGTCAACGGTCATCTGGACCTTCTGAAGCAGCGGTTGTATGAACAGGCCAGTGGCGAAAATCGTCGAGATGGCGGCAAGCAGTGCTGCGCTGGTGCTCAGGTTGGGCAGGACAAGCCAAAGAATTCCCACGATTATGCCGTAAATGCCCAGTGTTATCGTGCTGATTGCTGTGTAGGCGATGCCTTTCCGCGCCACCATCCGTAGTTCCATCAGCTGGTACCTGGTGAGTGCCCAAGTAGCAATTACCCCGAAGCCGATATTGCCCAGTACACCCATCGGATAGATGTTTAATCCGAGAGACGGGATGAAGTCGCTGGTGGCGCCAAGAAGCGAAACGATTGCCCCAAGACGCAGCAGGCGAAGTTGAGTACGTTTTCGTGTGCTGGCATCTTTGAGCGCCTTCCGTATGTCGAAAATGGCGAGAGCAACAGGCGGGTAAGACGCCAGCATAACCAGGCCGAAATATGGAGTAATTACCGGTGCGAACCCGTAGAACTTCACCGTCATACCCGAGGCGGTGACACCGAACAGTGATAGGACCGCCGCGGTAATTCCCAGCGCATAAAAACTTATGAGAACGGATCTGTTGCGTTTTATTCCAGCGAACGCGTATGTGAAGTGATAGAAGAAGATGCTCGTAAACGGAATTGCGGCGAGAGCGAATTTTTCTATCGTGTAGGCACGCCCTGCATCGGGGAACGCATCCCTCATAAGGAATATTGTCAGCCCCCAGGTACCAAGGGCCACGAGGAACAAGGTGAACAGTCGGTTCAACCGGTCACGCGGGGCACTGAGCAGGACAACGCTGACCAGCAAGACGCTGATCACGAATTGCACCATGGGCAGTGTTATGTATATCTCGTTCATAAGCGCTGCTTCGTCAGATGATGGGTGTCGCCAATTTTAGCGGGCGTGGTTCACCAGTTCAGAAACGTCGTCTTCGCTCGAATTCATTCGCGGCGGCACAAGGTCGTGCAGATCACGCCCCAGTCGGAGTCGGCTGTCGTAGTACCGGTCCCAAGTTCCGGTTGGCAGTAATGTGATTTCAAGAGGTCGAATACCCAACATGTCCTCAAGATCTCGGTAGAAGTCATCTTCGGCACGCAGGGCCATATGGAGTTTTTCCACAGCCTCGGCTTTCTCGACGCGGCTGTCTGCTTCTGCATACAGGTGGAGAACCGGTTTTCCGTTGCGGTACTCTGTGCGCGCTGTCCAGGAACCCAGCGGGAGCCCCGTATCCTGCACCGCCTGCCACATCGTTTTCTCGTCGATTCGTGTAAATCCGGCGATGTCGAGCCTGTCGTCGGAACGGCCAAGAAACTCGAATTCCGGCAAAGACTCAATACCAGATGGCTGCACGAACTTTATCTGGTGGCCCAGCCTGTACCTGACAAACGGCATCCCATAAAAGCTTGAAATGACCACCTCATACTTTTCGCCGGGCACCACTTCACTTAAGAGGAGAGTTTGGGCTATGTACGATGCATCGGTGTCGAGCCTTGCTGCTTCCGATGCAGGCAGGAACTCGAGGTAGTTCATATACGGATTGAAGACCATGCCGCTGGCACCCTTCGATTGCACGCCCATTACTCCGCCCTCGGTGCAGGCGTAGACCTCGTGCGGGGCCATGCCCCAGTGTTCTTTTACCCTGTCACGGAATATCGGAGTATCCACTCCCCAACCGATTATTCCCTTTGGGCCCCACATATCGCCAGCATGTGGCCTCCGGCCGTTCAATCCGGCCTTCAACACGGCAGTCGCCAGTTTCAACTTACCTCGCCAGCTCAGTTTTTCTCGACCATTTCGGGAACTGTTGCCGTTCTTCCGGCGTGCCATCGAATTGTCGAACTGCTCGCCAGCGCTTACAAGAACCGATGTCATGGAAATAATCAGGTCGACTTTGTGATTCATGGCGGTCTCGAAGTTCGTGCGAATCTTCGTTTTAAATTCCATGTGCTCGGCGACTGAAGCTTCAAGAACCCCCTTCAGACCAAACCGTCGTTCCATGCCGAACGCAACGAATCCTGAAAGGTAGGGGCGCGGCGGCACGTTGTACATAACGCTAGAACCCGGGCCGATTCTCACATCACCCGGCTCGCGCGCTGTCGATAGAAGGAACCCGCCCATAAGGTTGTCGAGCATGCGTGTGTAGGCGCGCCTCGTGTACGGAACGTATTTGTAACGCGCCTGGGCACCGGTTGTGTGCACCCACATGTATTCGAACGACGGGAGGTCTTTACGTGCGGTCGGGTCGAGATACTTTGAGTAATCGGAATAAGTGGTGAACGGAATGTTCTCGCGAAACTCTTCAGCGCTGCGAGGCTTGCTCATCCGCAGCAATCTCATACCGAGTTTGCTGGCGCCAATCGTTCTGACCTGCTCGACGAGCAGCTGTTCCTGGATTTCACAGAACTGTTCGACCGTCAGATTACGGAAGCCGGTGAATCGTTCCCAGGCGGTGTCCCGATCCCAGTTTGCGACCGGGACTTGCATTTGGTAGTTCAGGTCAGTGGCCGAAAGCATTGATTCTTCTGGTATCAGTTCTGAGTTATGGGCCTGAAGGGCCGAGACTTATATCGAAGTCGGAAGTCAACCGGAATCTGGAGTGATGCTACGTTGAAAAAACCGAGTTGTGAGCGTTAGATGGTATGGATCGGGTTGGCGAAAAGGTAGGGAGAAGGTGTGCTAAAGGTGTGATCCTGCTGACCGCACCCCGGCTGTGTCAGGATTTTTCACCTTCGCTCACATACCGGTATCCGACTCCCCTTTCGTTGACGATGCCCGTGGTAGAAGTAGGGTCGTCGCTTAACTTTTCACGAAGAGTTCGTATGTGGGTTTTAATATAGCCAGTAGCATCGACATACTCTTCACCCCAACCCGCGCGCAGCAATTCTTCGTGGGTCACAACTCTATTGGCATTCCTTAGAAGGTGTTCCAGCAGGCTGAACTCGGTAGGTGTAAGCCGGACGGTTTCACCTGTGACACTGACCGAGCGCCGATCGAAATCGACATTCAGGCGGGAATCAGAGTACGTCGCTTCCGGGGCGACACCCTTGGACCGTCGCAGGACTGCCTGCAGGCGGGCGAGGAATTGGAGATGGCTGAATGGTTTGGTCACATAGTCGTCGGCACCTGCGTTCAGGCCTTTAACTATGTCGATTTCACGATCACGCGCTGTGAGCATCACGATTGGTATGGATGATTCGGCCCGTAGTTTTTCGCAAACTTCCAGCCCATCGATATCAGGCAAACCCAGGTCAAGTATCACAACGTCGGGTTTGTGTTTCCTGGCAAGATCTAATCCAGTAAGACCATCTGCTGCTGTGTAAACGACTGATTTTGGCCAGTTCAGTTCGATGGCCAGAGAGACCATATCCTGAATACCAGGGTCATCGTCGATTATCAGTGCGGAGATTACTCGGTCGGACTGTTGCAATGATTTCCGCTTTCCACTACGTATGGTACGAGGCCATCTGGCGTGATCGTCCGTGGCAAAATTCTTCATCCAGAGTCGATAGCCACCGAAAGACTACCTTAAAATGGGCCATTGGTACTGTATCTACACAATCCTTCGATTGCCGCAGGTGTTTGAATCACGATATCCTCTGGCTGGCCCATTGGGGTCATTGTGTTGAACCGTCTGGCTAGTGCATGCGGTTTTAGTTTCAGAAAAAATACGTACGAAGTGTGCCACGGGTGTAATTCGACACCTCGAACAATTGGTATTCAGGTCTAATCCGGCTGATCTGAATATCACTGGAGAATTTGGATGTTTGTGAAGAATTTGATACGAAAGCGCGGTGTGATGATCGCAGTGGCGATTATTGCGTTGACTACGCTCACAGCCGGTACGGTAGCGGCAACTTCTAATAGCGCGAAATTCGACGCTGTTGGAAGTGTTATCGGTGTGGGGCTCAATCCTGGTGGCACTGTCGGATCTGATTTCGATATCAAGAATGGCAGGATCAAATCGGTAACGATTACAACCAACGGCGAGGCAGTTATTGGTTCAATCAATGCGATTTCACGCTGCAAAGAAGAAGATCAGTTATCCGGGACTGTATGTGACGACCTTGGTGGGCTGCTCGTACCCAGTAGTGTTTTCAGCATTCACACTTCGACTGCCGAACTGAAGGTCAGCAGGCAGGAACACCTGTACGCCCCTCAATTCGGAATTCCGATCCCCGTGATAAGCGGTATTTTGAAGGGCGAACTCGAGGGTGTGCTTACCATCGTTGCGAATGGCGATCTCCTTGTGGGCGCCGCAGAGTTGGAAATCAAAGGCACCGGGCTTTCGTCTTACGCCTGCCTGCTTGGTGTCGATAGCGACTTTGTTACGCCGGTGTGGGGCGCCATCCAGACTTGCATCGATTCTCCTGGACCTAACGCACTGGGCTTCTACCTCGACCCTGCAGCGGGCCCGGTAATGGTGCCACTTGAACTGCACGTTCGAGATAGTGGTGAATTTGAAGTTACAGGCGTTTACACCGGTGTTGAAATCGAAGGCAAGCTGACCGTGACGGTCGACAGCAGTCCGCTGATCGGTACAACGGGTCAGATCCGTATCAAGAAAGCCACTGTTGCTTTTGCTGAAGATGATTAGCGCTGGCGAATAGGCATTCAGATTCACAGTACTGACCAATGAGAAAACCCCGGGGATCAATGCCCGGGGTTTTCCAGTTAAATGCTTCTGGCGAAGATTATTCTGACGGCCTCTACTATCCGGTATCACCCGGCCAGGAAGGTCGGTTCCACAAACCGCTGTATCGCATCATCCAGCTCTTCAACTGAATGAACGTCCACATACGGGACTTCGCCCCACCATCGGGGCTGCTGGGCTGCATGGCGGCCAGTTACGAACCGAATTGCACTCATACCCAGTGTTCTTGCGGGAACAACGTCGTTATCGATCCGATCTCCTACCATAATCGCTTGCTCAGGCGTCACGCCCAGACCCTCGCACGAATGCAGTAGCAGGCGGGGGTCGGGCTTTAGCAGGCCGGTCGAATCCGACACTTCGCGATAGTCGAAGTATTTAAGAACACCCGCGTTATCCAGCGATTCAAGCATCCTCGAGGGCTGGTTGGCCGCAAGGCCCAGCAGCAGCCCGGCCCGTGAAAGTTTTTCCAGCAGTTCGGGAATACCATCCCGCAATTCGATATGACCGCGCACCACGTCACGGTCTGGCGAAGTCTGAATCAATTCTGTGTACACCGAACCGGCCAGTGCACTGTCGCCATTCGCCAGCTTCCAGATAATCGCCTCGTACGTTTTCGGGGCAAAAACCTCGACCGCCCATGAACAGGTTTTTGCATACTCTTCATCTGATGCAGAAACGCCTCGTGAACGAAACGATGCGACGATCTGCTCGTCGATCAGGCGGTCCGACACCGTTTCTGTGTCGATAGGGCCGCCTACATCGAAAAGGATGGCCTTTACTTCACTGTTCATGTGTTAATTTTCAGGCTACTTCAGATACTTGCGAGCGACTTTAGCTACGTAGGTGTAACTGGGGTTTACGAACTGCGTTACACGGGCTTCAAGGCATTGTGAAAGGAACATGTACGCCTCGCCCTGGCTCATCCCGTAGCTCGCTTCCAACCACAGGATCATCTCGGTCAGCGCGATTCTGAACGCATCCTCTGCCGGCTTTTCACAGGCAGTGGTCATGATGTACTCATCATTTTCGATTCTCGGCCACGTCATCTCCGCGGGCTTGTCGCTCAGTTCGACTTTCATCGTCACTCTCCCGCCGGTCTCGATCCCGCCTCCGCCGCAAATCTCGCCGTCGCCCTGGCGGGCGTGCATGTCGCCTACATGAAGTAGCGCACCTTCGTGATTTATGGGAATACTGAGGCGCGAACCATTCGTTACTTCCTGGATATCGAAATTGCCACCCCATTCGCCCGCCCAGCCGTTGTGGCGGGCTTCACGCAACGGGGCCACCCCAACGACACCCAGCATCGGTTCGACAGGGAACCGTAGCCTGTCGTTCCAGACGATCTCGTCGTTTTCGATACGGCAAATCCTGAACTGCGGCCCGATATTCGAAGGGCCGAGATACCCGGGCATTGCGCCCGTGGAACCGCCATACCGGGTCCAACCGACGGGATGAACTTTTATTTCTTTGATATGCACCGTCAGAAGATCGCCGGGCATTGCGCCTTCAACATAAATGCAGCCCGACGCAGCGTTTCCGCGGTCGGTCGGCTGACTATCCGACCGGTACTGGTTGTACAGGTCTCTTATGTCGTCTGGTACAAGGGCGGCATCGGGGCCGCGGTTCATCTGGGTTTCTATCTCGAACCATTCACCGGGCTTCACGGTGAGAGTCACCGGGTTTGCAGCGGAATGTTCGTAGTAAAGGGTTTCAGTAGTGGCTTTTTGCATGGCGTTAGAATTTTCCGGCAGAGCGTAAGAGAATCTCCGTGGATGCGCAGTGTAGCCGAAGCTCGGGCTACTTTCGCCCCGGTCGCCCCGGTCGAGACGAGGCGCGCCGGATGGTACGCACAAGCTCCATGGGACACGGCCGAGGCACGTGCCGATTTAAACCAGTCAGGGCTCCCGACCGGAATCGGGAGCCCTGATGTGATAGCTGATTTGCCAGTACTAGGCGGCTTTGCTGATCGGAGTGACCTTCGCCTTGCGGGCGGTCGTCTTCTTCGAAACAACTTTGGCAAGCTTACGCGCAGTGACCTGCTGCTTTGGCTTCGCTCGCCGTGGTGCGGCAGGCTTGGCTTCGGGCACATTTGTCCTTGCAAGTTCACTCGCAGCGTGTTCGGCAGCCAGGCCGTGCGAGAAGGCACGTACTCGGGCAGTCTCGGTGAGAATGCGCTGGGTTTCCAGTTCGTCCTCGGCTGAAGCCCGGGCGATCTCCACATCGGTGAGGATCTTACGGATGTCTTCTGCAGTCTCGAGTCTCATTCGGCTTGCCATCTCGTCGGCACCGGCCCGCGTCTGAGTCATCAGGGCTTCGGCCGCAACACGTGCGCTCCCCTGAGTCTCCTCTGAGTAGACCTCGGCCTCGGTGCGTACTTTCGTCGCATTCGCGAGTTCGGTGTCGATGTTTGTCTGTACTCGCTCGACATACGAATCTGCGTTGGCTTTTACACGCCGTGCGTCGAGAAGAGTATCTTCGGCTTCCTGAAGCTTCATCCGGCTCTGAGCCTGGAGTTCGGCACACAACTGTTTCGTGGCTGTAATAGCCTCGTTTTCCGCGTGTTCTTTGGCAGCTTCTGCCTCTACGCGGCGTTTTCGGGCGATTACCCGCTCATCCCGAGATAGCTCTCGAAGGAGCAGGGCCTGTCGCCATGCTGCCTCGGCCGATGCGTTGTCGGTTGGCAGCGAGCTCAAACTGGCTAGCAGTGAGCTCTTTTTAGATCGCTGGGCCATGGTTCTCCTCATTTGCGTTTTGACGCCCGGCCTTTTCGGTACCCTGTTGCGTGCTTTTATACGCGGTCAATTATTCACACCTGACGCTAAGTACCGTAGCCTTTGATTTAGCTCCGACCTACGTTGCTAACTGCGCAAGCCCCTGTGTGTGAACACTCAACATCAATCGCCGCCACCAGTATGCGTAACTGGAATTTACGAATGCCAGACTGTTAAATTGCCATGAAAAACGACTTCGAAGGTTTTGCCGGTACATTTCGTGATTCCGGTCGCATAGTCGGCCTGAAAATTCATCACTTCACTACAGTCACTTCAACGATGGATGTCGCATGGGACCTCGCAAAAAAAGGTGTGGTCGAAGGAACGGTGGTAGTGGCCGACCACCAGAGTGTTGGCCGCGGCCGCTTTGATCGTTCCTGGGTATCGCGGGAAGGCCGCGATATTCTGTGTTCGATCGTGCTGCGTCCGCGAGTGTCACTGGCAAGTGAACTCCTGATGCTTGCCGCACTGGCTGTTGTTGAAGTTGCCGAGTCGTTCGGCATACATGCCGGGATCAAATGGCCCAACGATGTCGAGGTGGCAGGGAAAAAACTCGCCGGTGTGATCGCCGAATCGGTGAGCGGGCCGGAGGTGTTGGGATCGCGCACTGCCTTAGATGTAGGTAGCGCGCCCGAGCATCTTGTGGCAGTTATCGGTATCGGCCTGAACGTAAATTCTGGTAGATCAGACTATGCCGATGCGGGCCTGAACCCGACAAGCCTCAGCACTGAACTCGGCAAGCGCATCGACCGACTCATGGTGTTCGATAAGTTATTGCGGTCGATCGATAAACACTATTCAGAGCTTTCGGCAGGAGGCAGCGTGGTTTCTGCATGGCGCAAGAAACTCACGACTCTGGGACGCATGGTGACAATTGTGAGTAAAAATGCGGGCCGCACAACGAAACTGCATGGCCTGGCGCATGATGTCGATTCAGTCGGACGCCTGATCGTGCGAGATGCAGATGGCAGAGACTGGCCTGTTGCTGCCGGTGAGGTGACCGTGCAGGAAATTAAGTAACGAGATTTCCAGCCAGCAAGATGACCCGTAAAACCCCGAAAATAAAAATAAGCGTACGGCTTCAGCCCCGGGCATCGAGAGACGAAGTGACTGGATGGAACGCAGAAGGTTTTTTGCGAGTTCGGGTGAAGGCACCGCCGGTTGATGGTGCCGCAAACGCAGCACTGATTAAGCTGATCGCCCGGCGACTGGGGGTTCCGAAAAGCAAGGTATCGCTGGTGTCTGGAGCGACGGCGCACAACAAGGTCGTCGAGATAGAGGGTGTAGCGGAAGCCGTACTTAAAAGAGAATCGACCTGGAACCCATGGCCCTCGAAATAATCAGCAACGCAAACACCAGGATCGTCGGGCTGAGATCGATCATCCCAACGCGTGGGATTATTCGTGAAAGCGGGATCAACACAGGATCTGTGATCTGGTAAAGCATCTGAACGATAGGGTTGTTGCGTGCGTTCGGAAACCAGGTCGATAGCGATCTGGCGATGACCAGATAGGCAAAAATCTGTAGAACAAATCCGATAAATCCCAGTGCCGAACCACTCATTTTCCACCAGCCAGTTCTTCGCCCCGTTCAAAAGCCGTACGCACAGCTTCCGCGATAGTTGCCCTGAATCCACCGATCTCAAGTGCCGCTAGCCCCGCCGCCGTAGTACCGCCGGGCGATGTGACCATGTTGCGCAACTCGGCTGGGTGCTTCCCGGTTTCCCGTTGCAGAGCCGCACTGCCGTATACAGTTTGCGATGCCATGTGACGCGCCACGTGAACAGGCAGCCCGAGTTCAACACCTGCGTCTGTAAGGGCTTCGATAAACATGAATACATAGCCGGGACCGCTACCGCTGAGGGCAGTTGCTATATCGACATTCTTTTCGTCGCTGAACTTCAGTTCATCCCCGATCGCTTTTAGCATACTGGCTACAAAATCCAGCATGGCCTGATCCACATCCTCCGAGGCCGTCCAGGCAGAGATGCCCTTTCGGATCTGGGCCGCAACGTTCGGCATCACCCTGATGAGCTTTGTGTGATTGAGCTTAAGACCGATCGAGTGCATCCTGATCCCGGCCATGATCGAAAGGATCGTCTGGTCGGCGGTCAGTGCGCCCTTCAACTCAGCGGCTACCGCATCCAGTTGCTGCGGCTTCACGGCAAGCACCACTATGTCTGCACCGACGATAGCTTCCCTGTTGCTCGCGGTCGCTTCGACACCGAGGTCGTTCTTCAAAGATTCGCGACGGGGCTCGAACGGCTCGCCAACTATGATGCTGGCATCGAGGCCCGCATCTTTAACTCCGGAAATGATCGCCTGCGCCATCACCCCGCCACCAATGAATGCAATTCGCATATTCGTAAACTGTGCCCGGAAATCCCAGATGGGACTGAACAGGCCAACTCTGGTTCGACAAATAAAGTGCAGCGCGAAACACCGCGCTACAGATTCCGATTATACGGACGACTGGCGGCAAAATTCCTGCAATACCGCTGCTTCGTTCAGTTGTATGGCGGGTGTTGTTTGCGGTCGAGAGTTGTCGCGCTAACCTGTCAGACCTTTTCGGGAAACAAGCGATGCACCCAGTTTCAAGGCTTCGATCATGCTCGTTTCGCCCGCGATGCCTTTACCGGCGATATCAAAAGCGGTTCCGTGATCGACCGAGGTTCGGAGGAACGGTAGCCCGAGATTCACCGTGACCGATT
>CAYLWG010000082.1:0-12010 GCA_964387235.1 uncultured Dehalococcoidales bacterium | reverse complement strand
CAGCGAGTAAGACGATATCTGTCGGGAACTGGAGATCGTTGAACGGCGTACCTGAACGTTCGTTGAAACGCCTATCGCAGTCTCCACAGTAGAAAGTCCGATAACCCAACGAAGTCCGATATTTTCTCTTGGATACGGACGGGGACAGGCAGTGTGGGCAGGACATGAACAGGATCTCCTCAGCAAGTGAGGAATGATGCTATTCTGCCCCGACACTGAGTTCTGACAGAACCAATTGGCCTTATGCCCTGGCCATGATTTCTACGAGTTCCTGTACCGAATCGGCCGAGCGTTTCAGTGCCGCAGCCTCATCGTTGGTCAATTCGACTTCGATGATCTGCTCGATTCCGCCGGCACCGAGTTTGACCGGAACACCCGCATACAGACCACTAATGCCGTATTCGCCTTCGAGGTAGGCAGCGCACGGCAGTATTTCCTTGCGGTCGAGCAAAATTGCCTCGACCATCTGGGCCGCTGCCGCCGATGGCGCGTAATACGCCGAGCCGGTCTTCAAAAGACCAACTATCTCCGCTCCGCCATCGCGAGTCCGCTGCACGATCTCTTCCAGGCGGCTCGCCTCGATCAGTTTCGATACCGGAACGCCGCCAATGGTCGTTGATCCGATCAGCGGGACCATAGTGTCGCCATGACCACCGAGAACGTAGGCCGAAACGTTGGTTACGGATACTTTTAGTTCCTGCGCAAGAAACGTGCGGAACCGGGCCGTGTCGAGAATTCCCGCCATGCCAACCACACGTTCCTTCGGGAACCCGCTGACTTTGTAGGCGTGCTGAACCATTGCGTCGAGAGGGTTCGAAACAATGATAATGACTGCGTTCGGAGAGTATTTTGCAACTTCCGTAGTAACCGAGCCAACGATTCTCATATTCGTCATCAACAGGTCGTCGCGGCTCATACCGGGCTTACGTGGGATGCCAGCAGTTATCACCACGACGTCAGAGTTTGCGGATTCACCATAGGTGTTCGAGCCAACTATCTGGGCATCAGTTCCGATAACAGGTCCTGACGAAAGCATGTCGAGCGCCACACCCTGCGGCTTGCCCTCAACGATATCGACAAGGACCACGTCGGCGTAGCCCTTTTCGAAAATACGTTGAGCGGTGGTTGCTCCAACAAACCCGGCACCAACGACCGTAACTTTGAACTTCATCACTTTTTCCTTCTCAAACCACGCGGTGTGGCATGTTCACAATCGGATTATTACGCCCCGGCGTAGCTGCTCCACTTTGCATCGAGTCCCGGGTCGGCAACCGTTTCGAGCACGTACTGCCCGTACTCCTCGCCCGTACAGCCAGTGTCCCGGCCCGTAATCTTGATTTTTCTTTCGTACTGGGCGCAGACCTCCAAAGCCATGTCGACCTTTTTGCCCAGATCCGGATACCCGATGTGTGTGAGCATAAGGCCAGCCGCCTTTAGCACCGACGAAGGATCGGCATACTGGGCACGTCCCTCTTTTAGCATCCGAGGAGCCGAACCGTGAATGGCCTCGAACATCGAATATTTTTTACCGATATTTGCTGAACCGGCAGTCCCGACGCCACCCTGAATCTCGGCTGCTTCATCGGTCAGAATATCGCCGTACAGGTTCGGCATTACCATCACCTGGAAATCGGACCGACGCGCTTTATCCAGAAGTTTGGCCGTCATGATGTCGATGTACCAGGAATCCCACTCGATATCCGGGTAATCCTTCGCAACGCGCTCGGCCACCTGCAGGAACCGACCGTCACCAGACTTCACGATGTTGGCTTTCGTGACTACTGTCACGCGGGTTTTACCAGCCTGTTTGGCGTACTCGAAAGCAGCCCGAATAATGCGTTCTGAGCCGGGAGTAGAAATCAGACGGAAATCGATCGAGAAATCGTCCGTAACATCGATACCCTGTGAACCAAGCGCATACAGATCCTCAGTGTTCTCGCGGTAGAACATCCAGTCGATGTTCTCCGATGGAACCCGCACTGGCCTGACGTTGGCGAACAGATCAAGTGCTTTTCGCATGCCTACGTTTGCCGATTCGATGTTCGGCCAGCCATCACCCTTTTCTGGAGTGGTGGTCGGGCCTTTTAGAGTGACATGGCACTGCTTTATTTCGGCCAGCACATCATCGGGAATCGCTGCCATTTGCTTTGCGCGGTTCTCGATGGTTAGTCCCTCGATGATCTTAAACACGATTCGACCCGATTCGACCTCGTCCTTGAGAAGGGCCTCCAGAACCTGATGGCCGACCTCTGTGATCGCTGGCCCTATGCCATCGCCACCGATAATCCCGATTACGATCTTGTCCAGAGACCCGTAATCAATGAAATCGTCCTCGTTCTTTACGGCCTCGATTCGGGCGATCTGCTGTTCCAGAATTTCGCCAAAATGTGCCTTTGCGCGTTCAATAGCTGCCTGATCGGTCATGCTTCTCCTTGGGGTCTTTTACTCTGTCGAAAATCGACTAGCGACGTGGCCTGGCTCAAAAGAGCCAATCGTCATTGCCACTTGTGGGGTTTTCCTTCTTTAGGTAATAACTTGCCCGTATCGGGTCTTATAGCGTGAGTCTCGTTGGTCTTGGCGGCGTTCTTGCTGGTTATTCGGCGTACGCCCTCGACGCCCGCGCTGCCTGTCGCCTCCACGTGACCCATCGCCACGAATAAAACATCTGCTATTTCGCCAACTACCGAATCGTCGCCCTCGTTTTCCGAGAGTGCCTGTGCAAGCTCCGCCACTTCTTCGTCGAGAATGCTCTTTCGGTTGGAAATTATCTCGGTCGGGGTCTTCCCGTCGAACTGCCCGGAACCGACACCGAAGCGGTTGTGGAAGTCCCACACTTCACCGGCCATTGCCGCGATCGCATTCATGAACTCCTGCCGATCAATCGTGTTGGCAGCATAAATTCGTTGTTGATTATCGGCTTTTCTCACAGTCTCGTTAATTCGAAATGGCATTAGAGCGGGATATTCCCGTGCTTTTTCGGTGGCAGGCTATCGACCTTGTTTTCGAGCATACGCAGTGCCTTGACCAGCTCGGGCCGGGTCTGCGCCGGGTCGATCACATCATCGATATAGCCGCGGTTGGCCGCTATGTATGGGTTGGCGAAGCGTTCTCTGTAGTCTGTGACGAGTTCGGCGCGCTTTGCTTCCGAATCTTCCGCATCGGCAATAGCTCGCCGTCCAATCACGTTTACAGCCCCCTCCGGCCCCATAACGGCAATCTCTGAACCCGGCCAGGCCAGGTTCACATCGGAACGCAACTCTTTAGAACTCATCACGATATATGCGCCGCCGTACGCCTTGCGAAGAACGACCGCCATCTTTGGAACTGTCGCTTCCACATAGGCGTAGAGCAGTTTGGCTCCGTGCCGAATCAGCCCGCCGTACTCCTGCTGCGTGCCCGGCATGAACCCCGGCACATCGACAAAAGTTACAAGCGGGATGTTGAAAGCGTCGCAAAAGCGAACGAAACGCGCAGCCTTGTCGGACGCGTCGATATCGAGCATTCCGGCCATCTGGTTCGCCTGGTTGGCAACGACCCCGATGCCCCGACCATCAAGGCGGGCAAGCCCTACGACTATGTTCGGGGCGAAGTTGTGGTGTACCGGCAGGAAATCTCCGTTATCGACAACTTTCGTTATCACGTCCATCACATCGTAAGGCTGGTTAGCTGCATCGGGAACAACATCACGGAGCGATACGTCGGCGCGGTCGGGGGCGTCGGTTGGTTCGATAGACGGGGGCGACTCGGCATTGTTAGAAGGCAGAAAAGAAAGCAATCTGCGGACCTGGGCGAAACAGGCGTCCTCCGATTCGGCGCTGAAGTGAGCCACTCCGCTCTGGCCGGTGTGAGTGGCCGCACCCCCTAAATCCTGGTGCGATACCTCTTCGCCAGTAACCGCTTTCACAACGTCGGGACCCGTGATGTACATTTGGCCGATGCCTTCGACCATAAAGATGAAATCGGTAAGGGCAGGGGAGTAGACCGCCCCGCCAGCAGCTGGCCCCGCAATGATCGTGATTTGTGGGATCACCCCCGACGCCAGCGTGTTGCGCTTGAAAATTTCGCCGTATCCGGCCAGTGAATCGATGCCCTCCTGGATGCGGGCCCCACCAGAGTCGTTGATTCCGATGATCGGTGCGCCCGTGCGCATGGCATGGTCCATCACTTTTGAAATCTTCTGTGCAGCTACCAGTGAGAGCGAACCGCCGAGTACTGTGAAGTCCTGGGCGTACGCGAACACGTTTCGACCATTTATCGTGCCGTAACCGGTTACAACCGAATCGCCCTCGAACCGCTGTTTGTCGAGTCCAAGGTCAGTCGAACGGTGTGTAACGAACGCGTCGGTCTCGGTAAAACTGCCTTCATCGAACAATTTTCCAAGTCGCTCGCGGGCTGTCAGCTTGCCGCGTTTATGCTGTGATGCAATACGCGCTTCGCCACCACCGAGATGCGCTTCGACACGGCGAGCTTCAAGCGCATCCAACTTCGACATGGGCTGAAGTTCGGACTCCTGTTGACCGGAAGCATCGGGCTTGGTTTCGGTGGCTATGGGGTGCCTCGCAGGCTTGTGTTGGGTTGGACTTTCAGTTGCACCGGGGCCAGAAGAGTCAGGCGAGAGTGTCGGCCAGCAGTATCAGGTGGTTTAACCCGGAGTGCTGCCAGGAAGACCACGAATAAGGCCAAAGGAATAATCGTGGCCCACAACGCCAGTAAATCTTAACTTACGCCAAGATGAGCGGCAACCGTAATAATGTGGTCAGTTCAGCCCCTCGCCAGTGTTAAAATCATGACGAGTGCCAGATAGTCACCCTATTTTCATTATTTTCATTTTTCGGTTCGCTCCATAGTAAAAGCTTCGATACGTTGTCATTGCTTCAACAAAAACCCCTCACAGCGCTCCGAATTGGAAGTAACGAATTCGCGTGGGGCAGCCGCACTTACGTCATGGGCGTAGTAAACGTGACCCCCGATTCATTTTCTGGAGACGGCGTTCTGGCTGGCCCTGCAGACCTCGACGGTATTCAAAGTGCAGTTGACCTTGCCATGCGAATGGAAGATGACGGTGCCGACATAATCGACGTAGGCGGTGAGTCGTCCAGACCATCGAGTGTCTATCACGATGCAAAACCCGTTTTGGCAGATGACGAAGCTGCACGCGTGGTTCCCGTAATCGAAGCGTTGGTGGCGCGTCTGGGGATTCCAATCTCCATCGACACACGGAAATCAGAGGTCGCCGCGGCTGCGATAGAGGCCGGGGCAGTGCTCGCCAACGATGTATCCATGCTTGGGGATAACGATATGGCAACGGTAATCGCCGATAAAGGCGTTCCAATAGTCGTGAGTCACATCAGGCCGGGTGGACACAAGAATCAGGGCGACGTAGTCGCAGATGTTATGAGCGATCTTAAATCGGCGATCAACTCGCTCGTTGCGGCCGGGGTCAACCGCTCCAGCATCATCGTAGATCCCGGAATCGGGTTCGCGAAAACCGCGCCTCAATCGCTTGAACTAATGAGAAATATCACGCGAATACGCAGCGAACTGTCCCTGCCGGTACTGGTCGGGTCATCCCGCAAATCGTTTATCGGATCAGTTACGGGGGAACCCGTCGAAAATCGCAGTTTTGGCACAGCCGCGACGGTTGCACTGGCTATTCAGGGTGGCGCAGATATTGTTCGTGTTCACGATGTGAAGGAGATGGCGAACGTGGTGAAGATGAGCGACGCAATCGTGCGAGGCCGGGATGCCTGAAATACCTGAACCGGCGAAGCTGCCCGGCGGATTCGTGACTGCCTATATCGGTCTTGGCAGTAATCTCGGCGACAGATCGAAAAATCTGTTCGGGGCCATCGATCGACTGTCGCGAATCGGCACGGTCTTGGCAGCCAGTGCCATCTACGAAACGAAACCGTGGGGAATCGAAGGCTATCAGCCTCGATATCTCAACCAAGTAGTCGCGGTGACCACGATGCTGGACCCGCTCGAAGTAGTTACCGAGCTACTGGGCATCGAGCATTCGCTGGGCCGCACCCGACAGGAGAAGAACGCCCCGCGCACGTTGGACCTTGACCTGCTTCTGCATGGCGAAACCATAGTCGATGCCAGCGGCGTTTCTGTGCCGCACCCGCGGCTGCACGAGCGGGCGTTCGTACTGGTCCCGCTGGCCGAAATCGCACCGGACTTAGCCCACCCGGTGCTGCACCGGACAATCTTCGAACTGGCCGAGGACACCGACCGATCTGGCGTTTCGCTGATGCGCTGAGGTGTAGAAGCTATCGAGGTCGTTTGCATGTTGCGGGGAACCTCACGGTTGTTGTGCGGGCTACCGGACAGACTTGGTATGTGCACTCCATGGGGGAGCGTTGAGTAGCGCCGTCACGCCGCGGGAGTACCCATAGCAAACGAAGGGGTGTTATGGCGCGGAAGTCAAACCTTGGGCAAACACGCACCGACATGATGCGCTGCATCACGTCCCGGATTGCTATCGTTGACCGACACCGCTACATTCGACACACCTGACGAACCCTCGTCCGTTGCATCGCCCACACTTCTGGTTTGAAAGAATACCGACCGTTTCTCCCCGGCCTCCACATTTTGGACACTTCATGTCACCGGTTCCATTGCATTTACGGCACTTCATCTCGTCATCCTCGCTGAAGCGTTCTCGATTCGTCCCTAGCCTCTAGTGATAATCAGTTCACTCTCACCTGGTCAAGTATTTCTACCCTCCTACAGTCGGCTCTTCGTCAGTATCTCGTTCATCCGTTGCGTTCGTTAATAGGTTTTCACCTTCCCATGCGGCAAGAGTCTCCAAGTGTCCGACGTTACGCGTGAGCGAACGGACAGCTGATCTTTCTAGTTGCTGAATGAGCCCAAGATACTCCCCGCCTTCGACAGATGCCATGATGTGGAACGTTGTTAGACTTTCCCCCTTGAGTTTTTCGAAATCTATATGCATTTGCGCATCAACCGGATTTTCACAATCTTGCGATAGATCAGTGTGGCTTATCTTCGGGTCCCCGTACCTCTGTGTGAGCGCTTTCTCAGCTTGATTTAGCAGTGCTGTTACTTCAAGCGTTAACTTAAGCGTCGGAACCGAAAGGAACCCGCCCTTAGTCATTTCTTGGGTTTTCTTTATCCGAATATCCATGGTTCAATGCTCCTTTTAGTACTGTCAAATATCCTGAGACTGTGTGCCTGAATAAACGACTTTGCCCAGGGTTGACACGCGGCGGAATCTTACACCACTGCTCATTTTGAGCTAACCAGCAGGTCGGGACTGGTTTGCTTACCCCCACCTGGGCCAAGGACAGGTAGGGAGCGTCAAAGCCAAACCGCCGCGGCTGCGTGAGAAACGCAGCGCACAAACCCGCTTACCCGCTGATCGTCGTTTCGAACAGCACCTGCATCAGCGATGCCAGCAGGAAAATAATCATGCCCAGAAACACCATGGCGTTGTATCCAACAAGCCATGAAAGCCGAGCGGATATTCCGGTTGGTCTCTCGGCCGGCCGAAAGTCCGACTGCCTGAAGTGCCATACGAGGTAAAACATCCACAGGGCGAGCGTGAGTTTCACGCCAAGCACGATGAACCACGCTGGCGAGGCGTCGTTTCCGGTGAGGCGGTCGAACATCAGCACAAGTCCCGACACGATGATGGCAATCACGGAAATGTCAACCATTTCGCGATAGACCTGGCCGATAGATCGCAGCACCGGGCGTACGAGATCGGGGTTCGCCAGTTCGACAGGCCGAAGCACAAACGCAAAAAACGCGCTGCCACCAATCCATGCAACCGCGCCTGTGGCGTGAATCCAGCGCACTAGTAGCATGAACCAGTCGCCTGTGGCTATTTCTCCAAACATGGTGAGATTATGTCATTAGCCCGAACGTTCAGATGAGGCAGATTATCCGTTCAGACCGTCATCCGAAGAGATCGGTGCCCGAAGTGCAACCACTAAATTATGCTGAACCGACTACCCTGCGAGCAGCGCAGCGAGTTGCTCGGCCAGCTGCTCCTCGCCGATGATCCCCGTCCATGTACGGGCGATGTTGTGGTTTTTGTCGAGGAACACCGTCGTTGGGAACGAGAACACTTCGTACCCGAACTGTATTGTGGAATTTGTGTCAGGCAGCGACGGGTAGGTCAGGCCAAGTTCTTCAATAAAAGCGGCACCTTCGGCAGGTGTATCAAGCCCGAGTTGCTGAATGCCGATAAAGGCAACCTGGTCGCCATACTTCTCGAACGAAGCCTGAAGGTCTGGCAGCTCGGCCCGGCAAGGTGGGCACGACGGGAACCAGAAGTTGATAAGAACCGGCCGGCCTGCATTTGCTTCGAGACTGAATTCACCGTGTGCAAACGTTTCACCCGTAACAGGTGGGGCATTTCCAACTGAAACTTCAGAACCGCCTGATGCCGCACCGTCAGAAGACTGTGCCGAATTCTGGGATTCACCGCCGCTTCCGCATGCAACTGCCGCAAGGGCCACAAGCCCGATCAGCGCCAGTAACCAGATACGTTTTGTGGTCCGAGTATGGGTAATACGGTTCATCAATGAAGCCACTCCAGTTCGTGCGTGGTGTGTCGTGAGTCCTGATTATCAGAGATCAGATATCAATTCGATGTATTCCGTCGAAGTTTCGATGCTTCGATGCTTCGATTCTTCGTCAGGGGACACGTTAAGTTTTACGTCCGCAATGCAGCAGCGGTTCCCAGGAAACACTCATCACACATGCCCCTACCCCTGGGAGTCTTTCCGCATCAAATTCAGCTGGTCACGAATTGCGGCTTCGAGATTCTCTACCGGAACCCGAACCTGCTCCATCGTATCCCGGTTGCGAATCGTCACAGCGTCATCCTCTTCGACCGTTTCGAAATCGACCGTTACGCACAGCGGCGTACCGATCTCGTCCTGCCTGCGGTACCTGCGCCCGATACTCTGTGAATCATCGTACTGGGTGTTGAAATGTGGACGTAGAACGTCGTAAACACGTCGGGCCGTTGGCACGAGCTTGTCGTTGCGCGACAGCGGCAGCACTGCGACCTGGAACGGCGCGATATCGGGGTGAAATCTCAGAACAACGCGCTGTTGCTTGCCCTCACCCTCTTCATCGTAAGCATCAGCCAGAAACGCCAGCGCCGACCTATCAGCACCCATTGCGGGCTCAACAACGAACGGAACATACCGCTTCTTCTGCTGGTCGTCGAAGTAAGAAAGGTCCTTGCCACTCTTCGCAGTGTGGGCCTTGAGGTCGAAATCTGTTCGGTTTGAAATCGTCTCAAGCTCGCCCCAGCCCCAGGGGAACTCGTAATCGATATCTGCCGACGCCTTCGAATAATGAGGCAACTCGTCCGCATCGTGGTGGCGCAGCATCAGCTTCTCGCCCCGGATACCGTGCGACTTGAACCAGTCCATCGAAAAGTTAATCCAGTATTCGTGCCACTCGTCGTCGGTGCCCGGTTCGCAAAAGAACTCCATCTCCATCTGTTCAAACTCACGCGTTCGGAATGTGAAGTTACCCGGAGTGATCTCGTTTCGGAACGACTTGCCTATCTGCGCAATGCCGAACGGGATTTTCTTGCGAGAAGTTGTCTGCACGTTCTCAAAATTCACGAACATCGCCTGTGCAGTTTCAGGTCGCAGGTAAACGACCGCTGCCTCGTCTTCAACCGGCCCCAAGAATGTCTTTAGCATCTGGTTGAACTGGCGCGGCTCGCTGAACGCCCCCCCGCAGTTGGGACACGAATCGCCATCCACATCGCCATCTTTGTACCTTCTATGACATTCCTTGCACTCGATGAGCGGGTCAGCAAAGCTTTCCAGGTGACCCGAAGCCACCCAAACGTCGGGGTGCATCAGAATCGACGCGTCGATACCGACAACATCGTCGCGCTCGCGCACCATCGATTTCCACCACGCGTCTTTGACGTTGCGTTTTAACTCGACCCCCACTGGGCCGTAATCCCAGACACTCGAAAGTCCGCCGTAAATCTCGGAACTCTGGAATACGAACCCGCGTCGTTTCGATAGTGAAACGAGGGTCTCAAGACTTGTGCCGGTGAGTGTGCGCTTTGCCAATGGAATTTGCTCCTGCAGTCCGCACCGGGCGGGTGCGTCTACACAAAAAAACACGTCCGCAGATAGCGGACGCAGTAATCCAAGTTTACAGTTCAGCCTCGAAAATGCCACGGCCTGAGCGTCTGGGGTTTATGATTCGCCGATCACAACTTAAACCACTGACAAGACGTTTTCGGGAGTAAAAATTTTATGGCAGGCACTACGACAGGGCAGTTCGAAGGGAAAATTGCGCTAATAACCGGCGCAGGTCGCGGAATCGGAGTGGGCATCGCCAACGTGCTTGCCAGCAGAGGAGCAGCCGTAGCGGTGTGTGATCTCGATGGCGCGACCGCACAGGAAACCGCTGATTCGATCAACGCTAACGGCGGGAATGCTATCGCTGGTGCAGTTGATGTTACCGACCCTGATTCGCTTGAACATTTTGCCGGTCGAACTATTTCTGAACTTGGCGCGATAGACATCTGCGTTCCAAACGCCGGGGTAATTGGCGGTCCCGGTTTCGCAGAGCGGGTCGATTTCACCAAACAGGACTGGAACATGACGTTTGCCGTGAACGTGCTTGGGTTAACCAATACCACCGAGGCCGTTAAGGAACACATGAAGGCTCGCAGGCAGGGCAAAATCGTGGTAATCGCGTCGCACGGCGGGCGCAAGCCACGCGGTATCGGCGATAAGGGCCGTGGCAATGCACAGCAGCCGTATCTTGTGTCGAAAGCTGCGGCTATCCAGTTCACCCACCTGCTGGCAATGGAACTCGGACCTTTCAACATCAATGTGAACGCCGTATGCCCCGGCAGGCTGTGGACCCCGATGTGGGAGGCCATCGCGATAAACCACAAAGAGCTGAACCCGGACTATGCCGAGATGACACCGTACGAAATTTTCATCGACCAGATCAAGGCGACGATGCCACTTGGTAGGCCACAGACCCCCGAAGATATCGGCAAGACAGTAGCGTTCCTCGCATCGGACGATTCCTCAGAAATCACCGGCCAGGCACTAAACGTAAACGGCGGAGCAGCGTTTGACTGAGTTGTGGAGGGCACGAGGTAGTCATGTCAAAATCTTCCAAAACATATTTGTATATTGCTAGTACGTTCTTCGTCGCCGTATCTTCGTTTTTGCTGTGGTTATTTCACCGATGGGGTGTCTACACGACAAGTACGAGTGATGAACAGATCGCTGCCGTGGTGGGTGTGGTTGGCATAGCTATGACCGGGGTTATTACGCTTATCGGTATTGGCATCAAATCTTCGCTGGACGGGCGAAGAGAATCCCGTGAGGACGATGCCGAAAAACGAAGGCGAATTGACGTGAGCATAAGAGCCGCAGCACTTATGGGCACACGCGATGGTGATCAATCAAATCCAGCTCTGGTGGCTGGAACATTGCTGGCACTGACAAACTTGGGGGAGTTACGTTTCGCGTTCAGTCTGTTGACCGAGCATTGGCAGAACGGCAAAATATCGACGCCCAGCGCGGTCTGGTTAATTGACGAAATATTCAGTTCGGACGACCTTAAACTGCAAGAAGATGCCGCGGTCGAACTGTCGTACAACGCACCTAGATTGGCCTACCGGGCAAACAGTATCGAGATGCCCGAACCATTTGCGAAAGAGTGGACTATTGCAAACTACTCAATCACGGTCAGAGCGAATGTATTGCAGGCGACCATAACAGCCCTGATTTCAAGAGATTTCGAATATTGGGACAGGGGGGTCATTTTGCATACGATCGTCGATACATTGAGTATCGCCGAAATGGATCCAGATGTCGGCCTGAGACACGTTGGCGCCATGACCTGCGATTTTTTGTTGAAAGCAGAATATGGGAAACAAATACCCGAAACTGCGGTGATCATTCCTGAGAATTTGAAGATTTCAGAGATCCCACAGCGAATCTCGAAGTTAATTCCGACCAGAGAGAATGGG
>CAYLWG010000081.1:0-12472 GCA_964387235.1 uncultured Dehalococcoidales bacterium | reverse complement strand
AAATCGACACGGTCGTCGAGTGCGACTATGAAGAGAGGGTTTTAACCTGTTGCTGATCCGTTCATCATGATTCTCTTTGATTCTCTCCCAAAAAAGGGAGAGTCCTGTCTTAGCCTGAAACTTTCTTCGTGGCGATCATTATTTCCTCGATCGGGTCATCCTCGAATCGAATTGGCATCACCAGTTGACCACGTTCGGCCATTACGTCAAAATCACCAGCCGCCTGCGCCATGGACAACTGCCCAAAAGTGTAACCCTCACCGGGTACTGGCAGATCATCGTATTTCCCTGATACGAAACCCAACAGCAAAGCGTTTTTTGGGCCTCCTTTGTAAAGTTGACCGATCGAATGAAGATATCTGGGCCCATAACCGAACGTTGTTGCCACGCCGGTTTTCACGGAAATCGCCCGGCGCAGGTGCGAGAATGCCGCCGTCAGCCCCGGTGCTTCTGGCAGGAACGCTATCAGCGCAATATAGGTGGGAATAGCGATTTCTTCAAGTGACGCCAGAGATTCAGAGAGTGACACGATATCCATGTCCTGACTGGTATCAGCGATAAATTCTTGCGCTCTGACCTTTGCCGCCTCGACGTCTGGTTGATCGAACGGGTAGATGCCCATCAGCGAAGCCGCGGCGACTGTTGCGAACTGCCACCTGAAGAACTCGCCCGCTACTTCGTGCTTATCCGAACTCGCCGCTTTTATCACCAGCACCGGGTGCCCGGCTGCTTCGAGCGTTCTGGCAGTTTGTTCCAGTTCTGAATTTATGTATTCGCCCATGCCGATCACAACAAACTGTCGGTCGTTACCGTAGTTCTGAGCCTCAAGAAGTGGCTCACCGGCAATCGGAATAAGACCCCTACCGTCTTTGCCGGTCGATTCGGCAAGCAATTGTTCGACCCACATCCCGAAAACGGCGTTCTGGGGAGAAGTGATGAGGGTGACCTTATCGCGCCCGGCAAGCGCATTTACCGCCAGAAACGCCCCGAGTTGAAGACCGGGATTATCGACCGAGTCAGCCTCGCATCGCCGGGCCATAAGCGCCGCCGATTCAACGAACCTCTGAAATTCTATCCCGGCGGCAGCAGCGGGCATCATTCCGAAGGCGCTCAGGGCCGAGAACCTCCCGCCGACGTCTTCTGGGGTCGCCACCCAGGTGCCGAACTCACCGGCCCTTGCACGCTCTGAAAGAGGCGTGCCGGGGTCTGTCAGGGCAACAAAATTTCGCCTGCCCGGTTTCGCCCTGCCCGGTTCCGTGCCAAAAGCCGACTCGTTCGCCATCGCTTTCAGCCTGAATCGAAAATGGGCTTCGAGTGAAAGCGGCTCAACGGTCGTGCCTGATTTACTGGAAACAAAGAAAAGGGTTTTGGTGAGATCAAGAAAATCGGTTAGTTCTGTTATCGATTCTGGATTCACCGTATCGAGGACGTGAAGGCGCAACCCCGGTGCGAATTGGCTGCTCGATTGCCTCTGCGATGTAGTGGATACATCCACTCCCTCCGCATAATCCGACGCCGTGTTGGCCCTGCTAAAAATACCTGCAAGTGCTAACGGAGTCATACTGCTGCCGCCCATGCCCAGCACCACCGCATCGGTGAAACCATCGCCGGTCAGCCTGCTCGCCAGCCCCGAAAACTGGTCGGCGAGTTGCGGCAACCTTGCCGGGAGGTCGAGCCAGCCGAGTGTGCGATCAGGCCGGTCTCCTTCGGGAGAGGGATCAGGCCAGAGCGTAGGGTCGCGTTGCCATAGCCGGGAAGCAAACGACATGGAAGTCAGACGGTTTAGGGATTCGGCTACCGTATTGTGGTTTTCATCCTGGCTGGCAGTCAAACTGTTGCCTCTCTCGGGCTGTATTCACCGCGGGAACACCCGGTTGCTAAACCCGTAGCACCTGCAACTTCGTCTCGATGCGGCCCAGCAGTGTTTCGTACGAATCGGCAAACGACTTCACTCCGGCTGCCAGAAGATCGTTGGTGATGGCATCGAGCGAGACTCCAGCCGGGCCAAGTGCGTCGATATGAGCACGCGCCTCATCCAGCCCCTCGGTTAAAGCCGTGCCGGGGTTTCCATGATGTAGCATCGCCGACATCGTAGCTTCCGGGACTGTATTTACCGTGTCGGGGCCCATCAGCCCATCGACATACATGGTGTCGGGATAGTCAGGGTTTTTCACACCCGTCGATGCCCAGAGAGGTCGTTGAACTTGCGCCCCGGTCGTGTGGAGCGGGAAGAACGACCCACCACCGCCAAGTTTGCGGTCGAACATCTCGTTGAACCTTGCATAAGCAAGCTTGGCATTTGCGATTCCGATCTTGCCCCGAAGCTCATGCCCCTCGGGAAGGACGTTATCAACACTGGTATCGACCCTGCTCACGAAAAACGAAGCTACTGATGCCACTGAACCGGGTGTACCGCGCCCCGCCTGGGCGAACAGGGTCAAGCCCTCGATATATGCGGTTGCTGCAGCTATGTACGCATCGATGGCGAACAATAGCGTGACGTTGACGTTGATTCCTTCTGAAATCAACGTTTTGATAGCGGGAACCCCGGCAGGCGTGCCCGGAACCTTAATCATCACGTTCGGCCGGTCAATGGCTGCCCACAGCCTGCGTGCCTCGATCACGGTGCCGTCGGTATTGTCGGCAAGTGTCGGCGATACCTCGATGCTTACAAAACCATCGCGTCGGTCAGCCTGATCGTACACAGGGCGGAGAACGTCTGCCGCGTCCCTAATATCATCCACCGCAAGCCGCTCGAAAATCGTCTGGCGGTCTGCGCCATCCCTGCCATATTCGATTAGCGATTCATCGTAAATGTCGCTTTCCGCGATGGCCTTATCGAAGATTGTCGGGTTGGACGTTACGCCCGTCACACCGAGATCGACAAACCTCTGGAGTTCACCCGACCGCAGCATGTCCCGGCTGATCGAATCGAGCCAGATCGACTGGCCGTTCTCCAGGGCTTTCTGAATGTTGTTCATTTCATTTTTCCAGCTTGGGCCTTCGAGCTAGCGACGACTAATTTTTGCCTGCACGGGCGATCTGGCTCTTTTCGATTGCCGTAACTTTGTCGAGCCGACGTTGGAAACGTGGTGCCGATTCAAGAGTCGCAGCCATAAACGATTTCACAAGGTCTTCTGCCAACGCCACACCGACGACCCTCGCGCCCATGCACAGCACATTCATATCGTCGTGGCGCACACCCTGGCCCGCCGAATAGGTATCGTGACACAGGCCAGCCCTGACACCGGGGAACTTGTTTGCCGCTATACAGGCACCCACCCCGCTACCGCAGAGAATAATCCCGCGTGCGGCACTGCCCGACTGAACCGCTGTGGCAACCGGTGCCGCAAAGTCCGGGAAATCGTCGTCTGGGTCGAATTCATGCGCGCCTACATCGATCACCTCGTGACCGAGACTTTCCAGTAGTTTCACCATGTCGGACTTCAGCGTGTAGCCGCCGTGGTCGGCGCCGATTGCCACTTTCATTTCATGCCAGCCTGTTAATAAGTTTCAGAACCCGAACCTTGCGACAAGTATTCTCGGCGCGAATAAAGAACTTCGCCACTGAGAGCGTCTATCGTTTGCCCAGAACTATGCGCCCGAACTACATGGATGTATGCCCGTTACCAGTTGCGGTGTGCCCCGGCGACCTTCACTCGTACCGAATAGAGCGACGTATCGCCGCAAATGTAAATCCGCTTGCCGTCGCTATCGCCGAATACGAGATTCGCCGTGGCCTGTTCGGGGATCAGGATTTTTCCCAGCAGCTCGCCAGCTGGCGAATAGCACTGAACCCCGTCCCCGGCACTGCTCCAGATGTTGCCCTGTTCATCGACCCTCAGCCCGTCTGATGCACCGGGCCTGACTACGGCAAACACACGTTTGTTCGAAAGTGTCCTGTCATCATCGCCCACATCGAAAACAGAGAGGGTTCCGGATTCTCCTGTGTCGGCGAGATAGAACTGTTTTTCGTCTGGCGAAAAGGCCAACCCGTTTGGCCGGTCGCCGGTATCGTCGACGACCGATAGCGCCACTTCATCTGGGGCTTCAGGGTCGAACCGGAACGTGAAGTTTCCTTCAAGCTCCGAATCACGTTTGTTGCCCTCTCGATCAGAAAGAATTCCGTAAGGCGGATCGGTGAACCAGATAGTTCCATCGGACTTCACGACCAGGTCGTTGGGGGAATTAAGCCGATTGCCTTCCCACCGCTCGACCAGGCTGACCACCGTGCCGTCGGCCTCGGTCCGGGAGATTCGATTGGCCGAGTGCTCGCACGAAACAAGCCGACCCTGCTGGTCACGGTAATGACCGTTCGTGTTGTTGCACGGCTCGCGAAATACCGTGGTTTCGCCGGAACCCGCATCGAACTTCAGCATCCGGTTGTTTGGTATATCCGACCAGAGTACGTAATCACCCTCTGGGAAGTAGACCGGCCCTTCAGCCCATTCGCAGCCCGTGTAGTGCTTTTCGATTTTCGCCTCGGCGTCGATCAGGTCGAGGAAACGGTCGTCGATAACCTCGATTCCCTCACGCAACTTCTCGGGCGGAGTATCAGAGCGGTGATCGGGGAAAATTTTCGGTTCTGCAGTCATAAATGAGTTGATTCCATATCGGTTACTGGGGTGTATTTTGTGAACTGGCTTTCGTGATTAACTTTCCGGACGTGTCGCCCCGCGCCGGACGTGTCGCCCCGCAAATGTTAAGTTCGATGCTCCATATCGAGCTGGTCGCGCCTATGAACAGTGTCTGGCCGTCTGTCATTCCAAACGAAAGATTCGCCGCGACTTCTGGCGTATGAATCTTTCCGATCAGCTCTCCGTTCGGACTAAAAACCTGAACTCCATCGCCACATGCTACCCACATATTCCCATCGACATCCGGCCTGAAACCATCGGGCACATACGGCTCGATATCGGCAAAAACCCGTGGGTTTTCTAGCCTGTCCCGCCCGTCGCCAGCAACATCGAATGCCATTAGCAGGTGCGGCCGAAACTCGCCATGTGTACGTCCGGTATCTCCCACGTACAGCACCGACTCATCGGGTGAAAATGCGATTCCGTTTGGCTTATCAAAATCCTCGCTGACCATAGCGATTTCATACGTGTCGGGATCAACCCGGTACACCCTGTTGCGGTTTTGTTCGGGCTTATCGCCATGACCAACCGCAAGTTCAATGAATCCGTAGTCGGGATCAGTAAACCAGATCGAACCATCCGATTTCACAACGATGTCGTTAGGTGACGTAAGTTTTCCGCCTTCAAACGAATCGGCAATGGTCGTCATGCTGCCATCGTGTTCTTCTCTGACAACCGCCCGGCCACTGGTGAGGCACGATAAGACGCGCCCTTCTCGGTCGATAGTGTTCCCGTTGGCGCGGTCCGACGGTTCCCGGTAAACGCCGAGTCCGTCAGCCTCGCTCCAGCTCATGATGCGGTTGTTCGGGATGTCGCTGACGATGACCATGTTCCGGTCTGGCATCCAGCACACGCCTTCGGCGAAGATTAGCGAATCGGCAAGTAACTTCAGGCTCGGGTTCGGGCCGAGAATCCTCTGAAATTCGTCATCGAATATTTCGAACGTTTCTGAACCTGCCATCAATAATTCACTCCCATAGCACAGGACTAATACCCAACCGTCGGGTCAGGGGCCGCTACCGGCGTAGCAGGGTGGGTACATGAAAGAACGGAGCGGAGCGTATCACCCGCGGCCCGAATTCGCACTCAACCGGGCCACCTGAACAGCTAAGATCGTTACAGGAACAAGGCTGGATCGGAAATAGACTTGAGCTACTTGGAATTTTAAAAAACCCAGAGTAAACGAAACGACAGGATTGCGAATGGTTCTGGAAATGGCTGGCAAAACCGATCCCGGCCTGTTCCGAGCAGGAACGGGACGTGCAGTGATCACCCCGCCGGTGGGTTTCACCATAGACGGGCCCGAACATGGGCCACGCGAATCGACGGGCGTGACCGACGATCTGCTCGCCAGAGTTATCGTCCTTGAATCGGCAGGCACACGAGTGGCTCTCGTCAGTCTCGATGTGTGGGGAATCTCTGGCGGGCTATCCGATTCGATCAAAACTGCCACCGGTGCGGCTGCGGGAGTCGAAACCGATTTTGTATGGCTCACCGTCACGGGCAACGGCACCTCGCCGCCGCTGTGGAGAGACGATTCTCAATATGCACGCTACGCCGCATTTTTGCCTGAACAGATTGCCGGAGCGGCGAGAGTGGCAGTCGAATCACTCGAACCGGCCTCGATGGGATCGACCGGCACGTTGCTGGATAATGTTTCAACGTTCATCGCAGGTCCGGGCCGACCCGGCAACGCCGCATTGTTTGTGATGGCTATCAACCGTGCCGATGGCAGCGGAATCGCTCGTCTGGTGAACTTTGCGTGCCCGGCCACTATCACCGGCCCGACCACGCTCTGGACGGCGGATTATCCTGGCTATGCCGCGTGGGCACTGGAACAAAACGATGGCGGGCTGGCACTGTTTTCACAGGCACCTTCGTACGACATTCGCCCGTTTGACTGGTGGGATGGAAATGGAGAGCCGACTCATCCCGACCGTGCCCCGCAGGACGTTCAGGCCATGGGGCTCTTGCTCGCCACGCAGGCTGCCAATGGTGCGGCAGATACCACCCAGCGCCGAAACGTGGAACTTTATGCCCGGTACGACGCTGTCGCGGGTATCCATGTGATGCGTATCGGCGATGCCCATTTCCTTTCGACCGATAGGCCGCAGCCGAACAAGTTTGCCCGACGATTCCGGCGCGAATTCACTCACTCCAACACATTCGTGGCCGCCAATCTATCGGGCGGTATGTTCGATGCGAAGGCAACTTTTGATGCCAGGGCGATAAAACGGGGAATGGCACTGCTGACCGAGATGGGGGCGACATAGAATCTGCTTCGAAACTACCTCAAAATCCCCCTCTCGTCTCGGAAGGCATTCAGGACGCGTACGGGTGATACCAATCATTCTCATAATTCGGCTGTAACTCGGTATTTAGCGCCGTAAAACAGCTGTAGGTGGGGAGTTCAACTCTCCCCCGTCTCCACCAGGAACACAAAATGGCCCTGTTTCCGAATTGGAAACAGGGCCATTCGTTTATAAAACCTGTAGTACTCCCGTTTTTGAGAATCGAAATTTATTCGTGAGTCGGTCATTATTAAGTTCGATGTCCAATGAAAGTTCGATGTTTTTCTCTTGGATACGGACGTCGATAGGCAGTGCGAGCAGGCCATTAAAGGATCTCCTCGGCAATTGAGGAATAATGCTTTTCTGCCCCGACACTGAGTTCTGGCAGAACCGTGGATTGCTTCGATAGATCAACGACAGGTATTGACATACTATGTCGTCATGACGAAAGACGTTCTCAAGGCGTACCTACAACGTTGCTCCGAGATTCACAACACTGGCGGTGGAACCGCTGAAACCTCGTATTACGAGCCGCTGGCCGTTGCGCTCAATGCGATAGGTGACTCTCTGAAACCCAAGGTCCGCTGCGTGATGCAGCTGAAAAACTTGGGTGCAGGTCTGCCCGATGGAGGATTCTTCACACGTGATCAGTTTGACCGCAAAACTGGCCAGCCAAAAACACCTCAATCGCCTGCTCGTGGCGTAATCGAAGTCAAGCCACCTTCATCCAGTGTGCTCAATGTCGCCGAAACCCAGCAAGTAACTGATTATTGGAAGCAATACGGTTTGGTGCTGGTAACTAATCTTCGTGAGTTTCTTCTCATTGGCCGGGATGAGAATGGGCAGCCGATCCGCCTGGAGTCTTTTAAATTAGCCGATACTGAAGATGAATTCTGGTCTTTAGCCGCGCATCCCGGACTCGCCGTCAGCACAGCAGAAAGCGGGTTCGAGGAGTACTTACGGCGTGTCCAGCTTCACGAAGCAGACATTAGCCACCCAGAGGAGCTAGCCCGATTCATATCTTCGTATGCCAGGGAAGCGCTAGGACGGATTGATGAAGGAAACCTAGACTCGCTCCAGAGCCTCCGATCTGCGCTTGAAGAAGCCCTTGGCATGAAATTTGAGGGTGATGACGGAGACCATTTTTTCCGATCCACTTTGGTTCAGACATTGTTTTACGGAGTCTTCTCAGCGTGGGTCCTCTGGTCACATGACAGGTCAAAAAAGAACACGGACCGGTTTGATTGGCACGACACTTCAGGTCTGTTACAGGTGCCGGTGATCCAAGCTCTTTTTCACCAAGTTAGCAATCCGGCTCGTCTGAAACCTCTCGGACTAGAAAATCTGCTTGATTGGGCCGGAAACACCTTGAATCGTGTTAACAGGTCTGACTTTTTCACCAATTTCGATAAGGGCCAAGCGGTACAACACTTCTATGAACCTTTTCTTGAGGAGTTTGACCCGGACTTACGAAAGCAACTTGGTGTTTGGTATACGCCTTCGGATGTTGTGAATTACATGGTTGAGCGTGTCGATCGTGCTCTCCGAACTGAACTTGGTATAGCGGACGGACTGGCCGATCCTAATGTCGTTGTATTGGATCCGGCGACAGGTACAGGATCGTTCCTCGTAGCCATTTTGGAACGCATCCGCCGAACACTTGAAGAAAACGGTGAAGGTGCCCTCACGGCTGAGAAGGTGAAAAAAGCAGCAAGAGATCGCGTTTTCGGATTCGAAATCTTGCCTGCGCCATTCGTCGTGGCTCACCTTCAGGTTGGACTTTACTTAAAGAGTATTGATGCGCCGTTAGAATCTGATGGCTCCGAGAGGGCTGGCATTTTCCTCACAAATTCGCTCACAGGTTGGGAGCCGTTAGACCCAGAAAAAGAAAAGGCTCACCAGGCCATGCTTTCCGGTCTTCCAGAACTTCTCGCTGAGGAGCAAGGTGCGCGTGATGTAAAAAGCAATCAACCGATATTGGTTGTGATAGGTAATCCACCGTACAACGCATTCGCTGGCACCAATCCATCAGATCCTTCAGAGCAAGAAAGTCTGGTACAGCCGTTTAAAGATGGACTTTTTGATAAATGGAATATTAAAAAATTCAATCTTGACGATCTGTATGTTCGCTTCTTCCGTTTAGCAGAAAGAAGAATCGCCGAGCAATCCTCGCGTGGCGTAATCTGCTTCATCTCGAATTTTTCATTTCTGAGCGACCCCTCATTCGTGGTAATGCGTCAGCGATTTCTCTCAGAATTCGACACCATGTGGTTCGACAATATGAACGGTGACTCACGTGAAACAGGGAAACGAACGCCTGAAGGGCTTCCCGATCCAAGTGTGTTTTCTACCGAATCTAATCGTGCAGGAATCCGCTTAGGCACAGTAGTATCAACGCTAGTTCGTGGACAGCAGACGGGCTCTGCAAGAGGAGTTCAGTACCGGGAATTCTGGGGTGTTGAGAAACGACGGAATCTATTACGAAGTCTGGGCGACGATCTTTCAAAGTCAGATTATCAATCAGTTAAACCGCTTGAGAAATATCGTTTTGAGTTTCGTCCACTTGACGTAAGCCCTGAATACGACTCATGGCCTCGGATCATTGATTTATGCGACCAGTCACCAATTAGCGGGCTTCAAGAAATGCGCAGAGGTTCACTCATTGACTCGAACCCACAAGATCTGAGTTCCCGCATGGATCAATATTTTGACAGTCAGACTTCTTGGGAAGAACTAGATTCTTTACATCCAGGTTTTACAGCTGACGCCGGTGGTTTCGATGCCCGTAAATCACAGGAGAAATTATCATCTTCCGAGTCATTCGACAAGAACAATATAAGGCGATACTCGCTGTATCCGATGGATACGCGCTGGGCGTACTACTCGACTATGCGCCCACTTTGGAACAGATCCAGACCTGACCTTTCAGCTCAGGTCTGGGATGGGAATCTCTTTCTTGTCACTCGAATGACCGCTGAAAGACCAAACGAAAACATCCCGGTCATAACAACACGTGCCCTTTCCGACTATCACTTATTGCGACCGAATGCAGTCGCTATACCAATTCAAATAAAACCTAACGCGCGAGCGAACAACTCCCCCGATCAGTTAACGATTTTTGACGATGAGTCATCGTTGAACGGTGTCAAAGCCAATATCTCGACCACAACTCGACGGTATCTAGAATCATTGGGTGTCACTGACGCTGACGCTAATTTCGAGTCAGCGAGTTTAGTTTGGCGGCATACTGTAGCTGTCGCCTACAGTCCCGCCTACCTTCGTGAGAACGGAGATGGTGTAAAACGAGACTGGGTAAGAATTCCACTCCCGAAGTCAAGGGAACTACTTAATTCGTCTGCAAAGCTCGGTTTGAGAATCATCGAATTGCTCGATGATGACGCGACCGTTGATGGGGTGACCGTCGGATCTCGGCGAAAAGAATTACGTGTCATTGGTGTGGTTACTGTACTTGAGAGTAGCAATCGCTCGATGAATCTCGATGTTGGTTGGGGATATCACGGCAGGCGCAAAATCGTAATGCCAGGTCCCGGAAAAAAAGTGCGACGCGAGTGGACCAAGCAGGAGCATGAGAACCTCGAATCCGGATTTATTGAGCAGGGATTGGACGTTGCGGAAGCGTTTCAACGTATCGGTACAACATGTGTTGACGTGTACCTGAACGATTCGACCTATTGGGCCGGTATTCCGGAGAATATTTGGGATTATCGTATTGGTGGGTACCAAGTCATCAAAAAGTGGCTTTCGTACCGTGATCGAAACATCACGGATCGAGATCTGACGGTCGAAGAAGTTGAGTACGTTCGCGATATGGCCCGCAGATTGACCGCCTTAGTACTCCTGCAACCAGAACTGGACGCCAATTACCAGAACATCAAAGAAAGCACTTACGACTGGAACGGACAAGCAGCGACGTAGACAAACTCGTTACCCAGAAGGAAACCCCGGCGCAACATCATGTAACAGCGTCAACGTTATATGACCTCGTGTACTTTCCAGTGGAGTGACGATGGACACGCACGCAGAAGTAACAAGGCACGATCCGATCCGGTCAATCCGTTCGTGCTTATGCTGCGGGAGCTTCTCGAAATCAAGAACCCTTATTAGCGAGCAACTAAGGCAACACTGCTGTTGATATCTATAGTTGAAACTCCAAGCACTACTTCGAAAGCCGGTTTTACCTTCACAGACACGATCGATTTGCTGCCCTTCAGATCGATGTAGACAGCGTCTAGGATCGTCGTCAGCAACTGGTGCCGTTCCCGAAGCGTTGCGCCTGCCCATAGCCTAGGCATGTCGGCAAGAAGTCGGCCAGCTTCTTTCGCTGAATCAACCTCAGGAATCAGCAACGACTCAAGCTCCCATTCCATCGATTTTTTCTGCCTGTGATATTCGATCTCGTCAAACAATCCGTCAACGAAAGCTTGCCCAAGTCGTCTCAGCTTTTCTTTCACTCTCTCGCGTTCGCCAATGATCCTTACGGTCTCGTCCTGGTGAACCGTCCGCCCCCGCACCAACTCACACTGCCATCCGCCCCTTGACCAAACACACCACTTATAGGAACCTGAAACTTGGCAACCAAACTCTCGACCGAATCGTCAAAACGTTAGCGAATCGATCAAAGGGCTCCATGACCTCGCGCAGGGTCAGACTGCTGCTGAACAAACGGCCACCCAGCGTCCATATCCACCGCTTCTGGTCCTCCCTCCTTCGGGAGGGGGTTAGAGGGTGGGTAGATAAAGCACCCAAGTCCGCCTCGGATGCCCGGTGCAAAACGGGCGCAATACAAAAAAATCCACTACTCAGCGGACAAGAACTCGGCATCCCTCAAAGCGTCCGGAACGCCCACAAGGAAACCAAACCACCGGAATCCTCCCCCGCAACTCCAGTTGGAGCAGGTCCGGCATTGAGATGAAACCCTGAACTGGATCAGGTAGCAGACCCCTCATCTCTACCCAGATGCAACGACGCGTAAGTTTCGACCACCTCTCCTCTTAGAAGCTTCCTTGGCGAAGAGCCAGTTCCCCCTCCTTCAGGAAGGGGGTTAGGGCATGTGCTGAGCCTGTCGAAGTAGGTGGGTAGATCCTAAGGATCCCAGGTGAGCCGCTCACGTCCGGACCCAAACCACCCGTCAGTGCCATATCGGCCATCACAACAAGTCCGCACGGACCCCGCGATGTCCTTCCCGCGTGACACATAAGCACCACGCAATACCATGATCGGATGCCCGACGAGCTTCAACTCGCCGGGATCACAGACCGGTCCAAACATAAGCCGTACTCAGCAGCCAGTCTGGCCCTGCGCCAGCTCATCGAGTCCTGTTTAATCCTGGCATCGCAACTCAACGCGTCCCGAGTGAAATCGAAGGATATGGGGCAGAGTCGCGCCACCAAAACAAATATGCCATCGAGCCAGTCACCCCAAACACCGCCCGAAAAGCCGGCTTCGCCTTCACCGACACAATCGACTTACTAGGGCTAATCGACAATTAGGTACTCCATGTTATGGCTGAGGCCAGTTGGAGTG
>CAYLWG010000080.1:0-12699 GCA_964387235.1 uncultured Dehalococcoidales bacterium | reverse complement strand
GCGTCCGGGTGCGCTGACTGCATCGAGATCTTCGCCGACGATGCCGATTTTGGGCAGGCGGTTGAACGCCAGGAATGCCCCCATGATGACGAGCATTAGTAGGAGCCCAACGAGGAGTCGCTTGCGATCGGCGGTTGCAAACATTATTTGCGGAACCTGGCGCGCAATCGGCTGGCGAAGTCGGGGTCTTCTTTGCCGTCTGGGCCTTCGGGAGCCGGAATCAATACCCACATAACGAACAGCCCGCCAAATACTATGGAGGGAAGTATTAATTCAACGAGCCAATCAGGCATTTACTACTCGGTCTTTGCTCATCGTCGCAGGCCAGTCGGTCATTCAATACGTGCGATTGGCCCACTAAAAAAACGCGATCACATAACGATACCTTGAACGAGAGCCTGTGCCGACATCCATTTGGGTCGCTATATCGACGATTTCAGGTGATCGTTTTGCTGGTGCAAATGCGATGGAGTTTCCCTACATCGGCAGCAATTATCAATTCTCATGCAGTGATTTTCACCACAGGGTCATCACCTGGTCGGTGATACTAAAATTCTCATCTCGGCGAATCGGATGCCAATCAGACGAATACCGCACAGTAGTGTCGGCACTCAGGAAGCACCGCAGTGATAGCTGGTGAATAATACTGCGAACTAACTACGGAACTGTCCGAACAAGTTTTTATCGCTAAGGGACCGAGTTCTTGATGAAACTGGTTTACGTATTTCTGGTCGCCCTGAGGCTCGGGCTGACTTCATTCGGCGGGCCGATAGCCCACATCGGATATTTTCGCGAAGAATACGTGGCCCGCCGCGGCTGGCTCGATGATAGGTCGTTCAGCGACCTGGTAGCACTGTGCCAGCTATTGCCCGGACCCGTCAGCAGCCAGCTTGGAATAGCGATCGGTACGTTGAGGGCAGGGCATCTGGGAGGATTCGCTGCGTGGCTCGGGTTCACTATGCCATCGGCAATCATCCTGATTGCATTCGCATATGGCGTATCCGAAATCGAAGACGTTGCGAATTCACCCTGGCTGCACGGACTGAAACTGGCGGTCGTCGCCGTCGTTGCGCTCGCGGTCTGGAGTATGGCGGGTACGCTCTGGTCGGACCGTCGTCGAATCACCATCGGAATCGTAGCGACCGTTTCCATGCTGATTGTGCCGGGAGCGCTGTGGCAGGTGGTTGTAATCGTTCTGGGGGCAGTAATCGGGGTCTTGCTACTACGCAACAACAGAGGGGATTCTGAACCTGGCCTCGGGCAGACCAGTGGTAGCGATTCAGCACCCCGCGCTCCGGCTTCCAGGAAACTGGCGCTAATCGCGCTCGGACTGTTTTTCGTGCTGCTCGCAGGGCTTCCGGTGCTTGCCGAAGCGACGGGCCGAGATGATATTGACGTGTTCGAGAAATTTTATCGTTCCGGGTCGCTTGTTTTTGGCGGCGGGCACGTGGTGTTGCCGCTGCTGCAATCGGGGACGGTTGGAGCGGGCTACATAGGTAACGACCAGTTCGTTGCCGGGTACGGCGCAACGCAGGCAGTTCCAGGGCCGCTGTTTACGTTTGCAGCGTATCTGGGAGCATCTATTACCGCCGGAAGCGACGGCAGTGGCTTGTTTCGGCAGCCGTGGATAGGCGGGCTGATCACGCTCGCGGCGATATACATTCCCTCGTTTTTACTTGTATGGGGTGTCCTGCCGTTCTGGTCGCGTCTTGGTCGCAGTAATCGTATGCGGGGCGCGATATCAGGAGTAAACGCGGTCGTAGTCGGGTTGTTGCTAGCGGCGTTGTACAGCCCGATCTGGACTGGCAGCGTGCGTAATCCAGAAGATTTCGGACTGGTGATCGTGCTTTTCGGATTGCTCGCTATCTGGAAGCTACCGCCCTGGTCAGTTGTGGTTATTGCCGCTGCAGGTGGGTTTGTGCTTGAGTGGCTCTAGTTTCGTCACGGGTCGGGGCGAGGGAACATTCAGCCCCGACCTGACTCACAGTTGAATTGATTTACGCACCTGGCACG
The DNA here is from genome assembly GCA_964387235.1 of uncultured Dehalococcoidales bacterium. Classification (GTDB taxonomy): domain Bacteria; phylum Chloroflexota; class Dehalococcoidia; order Lucifugimonadales; family Lucifugimonadaceae; genus Lucifugimonas. Next base: position 10,686 of record CAYLWG010000080.1, on the reverse strand, counting down.
CAGCTTTAGATCTCTTACCCAGCAGGTGTTTCGGCTGGCTCTGTTGCAGGCCCCGGCCTAGCAGGGTGCTGAAAAAGGGTCATTCGTCAAGCGACGATACAAAGGGATTCTCAAGGTCGACGAAACCCTTCATGCAACGAGCTGGAATTCTGGATTATGGTCTGCGTCATCACGAAAGCAGAGTAATTCGTCGGGCTGTTCAAGGCCGCGTTACCGGCCAGGCTTTTTTCATCACCCTGCTAGACTCCGGCGCAGGCTTTGCCGCGGATTCCGGCGTTACGAGCAATAGCAGCGAGGGAAGCACCACCAGCGATGCCGCGAGTGCCAGCGCGATCATAATCGCGGTCAGGAAGCCGTATGACGAGAAAAGTGGCATAGGCGCGAACCCAAGGATCACAAACCCGACGATGCTGGATGCAGCCGATGCCGCAAGTGCCAGCCCCGTGCCACGCGTGGCCTGCGCCAGCGCATCGGCACGCGACGACGCACGGCCCAGTTCTTCCCTGAAACGCACGGTCATGTGTATCGAGAAATCTATCCCCACGCCTATAGATATGGCGCCGATGGTCGCGGTGACGAAGTTGAATGCAAAGCCGCCGATGTACATGATGGCGTAGAGCCAGGCTACGACGAGCCCGATCGGGATGACCGTGACAACCGCGTAGCGGATCGAGCGCATTACGAGTAACAGCAAAATGAGTGCCCCGACCGCGGCGATTGGTATAGAACGTTGAAGAGAATCGGTTGTGGCTTCAAGCTGCGCCTGCCGCGTGAATGGCGACCCGGTAAGCGATGCCTCGGTTACGGCGTCCGTCAGATCGAAAATCGCGAGGTCAAGCTGCAACGCGTCGTGGGCGGCCTTGATCACTTCCTGCCTCCGGGTGCCGGGGACTCCGACCATGAAGATGGTGGTATGCACCCCCGCTTCACCGGGGTAATCGATTATCTCTCTCACCTGTGAGGCCGTAAGCAATAACGTCTCTTTGTTTAACGGCACACCCTCACTAATCGCAAAATCCAGCACCGCCTTCTGCCCGGCACGATAGTCCGGCAGGCCGTTTCGGTCGGCGTCAACGATTTCCACGCCAGCCAGTTGTTCGGCCAGTCCCCGAGACCTGTCAGACGAAGTAATGCGACGAGTGATGGACACGACCGATTGCGTTACGTCCGGCTTGCCTGTCGTGTCACGCGCCACATACGAATTTTCGGCGAGGCTGCTAATAAAGCTGTCGGTGGTCGCTATTGCAGCCGGATCTGTGAAATCGCCGCGTAGATAGATGATCGCCATCTCACCGCCACGGTCGCCGATATGCTCGTCGAGCTTGTCCAACGAAATCACGAAATCGGCATCGGAGGAAAAGAAGTCCTTTACGTCGAACGAAGCCTCCAGCCGCGATGCGAAAATACCAGCGAGAATCGTTACTGCAAGTGCTGCGGGTAGGACTGCGTACCGCCAGCGGGCCAGCACCGTTACGAACACCACCAGCAGACTGTCTGTCGGCTTTTTGACACTACCGATTTTGTTGCTTGCGGCATCTTCAGTAAGAACTACCGGGCGACGGCCGACCAGGTAGAGAGGCAGCAACAGGTGCAGGCCAATGGTGGCGGCAAGGATGACCAGTTCGAGCCCGTTCGGTATTACGCCGCGGGCGACGATGAATACCACCGAAACTCCAGAAAGAATTGCTACGTCGATCGAGAAAAATATGGTTCCCACCGAACCCAGCCAACCAGTACGCCCAGTAGGCTCAGTGCGCCCGGCCCTGACAAGGTCGATCTCCATCATTGCCAGCGGGACGACTATTCCGAGGACTATGAACGAAGAGCCGACCGCGATAGCGGCTGCGATGCCAAAATGGATAACCGATTCGATTCCCGCCGATGTGTTGGCAAGGAAAGCCAGTCCATCTGAGGCGAAAGCGAGTGCGAGCGCACCCAGTACGCCGCCCAGGCCGACAACAAATGCCCGTCGTGGTTCAAGCCCAAGTAACTTCTCTTCTTCGTACCGTTTCAGGGCATGCACAGCGAAATCGACCCCGAGTGCGATCATCGCGACCGGCACGATCAATTCGATGATGAGCCCGCCTTCGAGCCCGATCAGGTTAGAGAGGCCTTTTAGCCATACCATCAGGATGCCGAGTCCTGCACCGGTAAGGGCCATTGCCCAGTAAGATCGCATGGCGATGCCGACGACGATGATCGCTCCAATCACAGTGAACATGATGAAGATGCCAGCAACCGCGCCCTGGTCTTCACTTTCTAGCGATACGTCGATAGCGATGCCCCAGACACGGTTGTGAACCTGGTCGCCGCGTAGGATCGTTTGGACGTTGCGGTTAAACTCTTCCTTGTCGAGGACGACTTCGCTGCTGCCGAGTCCGATCTGCTGAGTCCCGCCACCCAGTTTCTGGTTATCCGCAAGGTTGAACGCCAGAATAGCCGGCGCTGTCCACCACAATATTTCCTGACCGAACACCGTGCGTGGCTCGCTAGTGGCCTTCACTGAGATCACTTCTCTCAGACCTGCCGAACGAGGGTCGCTGAACAGGAAATGGAGGACGAGTTTTACCTGCTCGTCGGTTGCCTCGGCGAGGCTTGACGCGAGTCCTGGGTCGGCGCGGAATACCTCGTCTACTGCATCAGCCAGGGTGTCGATGCCCCTGACAGTGCGGCCAGTATCCGGGTCGAGCCTGTTAATCAGGTATGGCTGTACAGGCAACCGGGCCGGGGCCAATTCACCACGACTATCCGCATCTCGCAGTGCCTGACTGTTTTCAAGAATCTCAAGAAGGCCATCGCGGGTGAGAATATCGTCCGTTCGAGATTCAAATATCCATGCCGCACCGTGAATTTCGGATTCAAACCGCTCATCAATGTCATCTCGCAAATCGAAGACCGCGCCCGACGGATCCTGAGAAGCCTCGGTTTCCGGTGGGAAGAGGAAATACGGGATTACGAGCAGTAGTGTGATTATCAGCACGCCCGCTATCACCTTGCGGGAGTTGCGTTCGAGTTTAGCCGCGAGACGGGCTGCAAATTTTTCTTTTGTATGGGTTATGGAAGTCATCAGGTTTTCGTTACGAACTCAGGCGCAATTCGTTCTTTTCGATGTAGCTCAATTGGGTTCAGGTAGTGGATTGCGAGACCTGATCGCCCGACCATGTGAACTCTTCATCTGCGCTCTCTATTAGCTGCAGCGCTTCATCGGCCCAGGCTTCGTCGGCATGGCTGAGGGCTATGCCTTTCTTGATGGTCAGGTAGACGAACAACGAGCCCGGCTCTTTTTGGCAGGCATCCAGAAGTTCGTGCAGCGTACCTCTGAACCTCAACGATTCATCCCGATACTCGCGTATTTCTCTGATCAGCGTCGTGCGGTCGAATCGACTTCCAAAAAACACTTTTAACAAAAGGTGGCTCTTGATTGCATCAGCAGAAGTGGGGGTGTTTTCGAGCCAGTCTTTCAGCGCATCCTCGCCAGCCTCGGTTATCGCATACACCCGCTTGTCGGGCCGCTCGGTCTGCTCAACCTCACGTTCTGTCGCGTAACCATGTTCGGCCAGTCGCCGTAGTTCGGTATAAACCTGGCTACGGGCCGGGCTTGCGTAAAAAAGCGCAACGCTCTGGTCGGCAAAATTCTTCAGGTCGTAGCCCGACATTTCGCCGAAGCCGAGCAGCCCGAGGATCAGGTAACTCGACCTGGGTAACGATGGTCGATCTGTCACATATACTCCTGTTGAACATAATCTAAAAATGATTAGTACAAATAGAACTATAATAATTTAGAATAAAAATGTCAACCGACCGGACTAATGTTAAAACTGGCGTTCGCTGCATTTAACGGCTAACGGCTCAACTCAAAGAAACAGCGAGTTAGCGACGCCGATAGGAAAAATTCGGGTAAACAAGAAAAGTACTCGAACTACGCCTGCCCGTGCAGCATAAGAAAACTCAGCGTGCCCCGCGGCGAGCGATTGTCGAAATAATGTCGACCGACCAGACCAGCAACACGTAAACGATCAGCAGTAACGCGATATCGGTGTACCGGAAGAAACTGAAATCGAGCCGTAACTGGTAACCAAGCCCGGATGCGGCGACGAACCCGACAACAGCCGTGGTGCGAATGATGACTTCCCATCTGTAGAACTGGAAAGTTAGCAGTTGACGCGCCACCTGAGGCAAGACTCCGAACAGATAGATCTGAACCACTCCGGCACCGCTCGAACGCAAAGCTGCGACGGGCGCAGGGTCGATATCTTCAACCACGTCGGCACCGAGTCGCCCCAACACTCCGATGTTGTGAATGGCGAGTGCAATAGCCCCGGCAAGTATTCCGGGTGAGATTACGAAAATTACTAGAAGTGCCCAGAGTAGTTCTGGGACCGACCGGGTGAACATATACAAACCACGGGTAAGCCCGAATACAGCCACGCCAATCCAGCGTCCAGCGTTCTGTCGGAACGGCCCAGAGCCCGTTCGGCCCGCGCCTCGCCGCAATGCAAGGTTCGACGCTGCGAATGGAATCGTTATGAAGGCGACAACACCCGCGATTACAGCTGCCAGCACACTCATCGCCAGCGTCTGGCTTGCGAGCCGACCAGCCTCTAACCACCTTGCTCCAGTAAAGAATGCCGGGACAGAATCGGAATTATTGCCCGCCAGCAGCGAAACGAAATCGATAGCACCAGACAGCGAATCTGCGGAGAAAATCGGCCTGTTGTTCGCAGAGATACTCGCAAGGTAAATCCAACTTGAAACGATCAATGCAAAAAGAATTGCCATGATCGTGATGGTGAAAAGAGAAGGTCGAGAGGCCCGCACGCTCCAGCTGCGTACGCCGATTTCATCATGGACGCTGTTCATCCGGTCAGCCTCTTCCTCATCCGTCCGCTAACTACATCAACGATCAGGATCAGGACGATCAGTGTGTAAAGCATGGTCGCCACGCGCTCGAACCTGAGATCGCTGAGGGCTATCTGTATCTCGAACCCTATTCCACCGAGTCCGATGAAGCTGAGTATGGCCGCCGACCTGATTGCGCATTCGAACCGGTAGAACAGGTACGAGATCATATCGGGCATGACAAACGGGATTCGTACGATGCCAAACTGCTGCAACGTCGCCGCGCCCGACGTTCCCAGAGCGGCTATCGGGGCATCGGGCACATCCTGCAAACGTTCGGCGAAAACGCGTCCGATGATCCCCGTAAACGGAATGGCGATAGCAAGCACTCCCGCCCACGGAGACAGCCCAACGGCTGCGACAAACAGCAATGCCCAGACGAGTTCATGTATGGCTCTGAGGAACCCCAGAAGGGCACGAACGGCGATTGCTACGCCAGTTCCAGTTCTGCTGGTCGGAAGGAGGGTCCCCGAAGCGATCAGGCCCAGCGGTAGTCCGAAAGTTATCGCAAGCGTCATGGCAACCGACGCGTAAGCCACGGTGATCCATGCCGCTCTCAATGCCGATTCCAGCGATGCACCAGAGAGATCGGGCGCAACGAGCGCGTTTGCAAAAAAACTAAACGCCCCACCTGCGCCCTGATGGACGGTATTCGTCCAATCCACATTGAACAGCGCCCACGCGATGACGACCAGAATGAGCAGTGAGAATCGATGTCTGGACGACCGCTTCAACAACATGGGTAATGCGCTCAATCCCGCCCCCAGACCACCGGCTGTATCAGGGTCGCCGATGTTGCGTCAGGGTTTGTTGGCAGAGAGTCGGGTTCTGTGTAGACGAGTTGGATGTCTTCAGGCGTTAACTTCTGCGCAGGCTTGTCGAGAACGATCTGGCCGCTCGACATTCCTATCACCCGGTCGAAAAAGCGCGCAGCGAGTTCAGGAGAGTGGAGGCTGGCGATGATAGTTGTTGGCAGCGCGCTGCCTGAACTGTTCGGCGTTCGATCATTCGCCCCGGGTTCCGGGGCTCCCGGGCCTCTGTCCGAATTCACCGGCCCACAGAGAAGCTCCAGCATCCGCTCTGCCAAAGTAGGGTCGAGCGAAGAAACCGGCTCATCGACCAGCATCAATGCCGGATCCTGAACAAGCAATCTCGCCAGCGCGACTCGCTGTTGTTGACCGCCAGACAAACGTGAAACCCGTTCATCTTCATACCCGGCCAGGCCAACACGCTCGATAATTTTGCTGGATCTCAGGTCTCGCACTGGAAGTAGTAATCCCACCGCCGACCGTAGCAGTGACCAGTTACCCAGATTCCCGACTTCAACATTGCGCTGAACTGAAACCCGTGGAACGAGATCGAAACGCTGCTGCATCATCCCGACAGCCCTGGCCCGATCGTGACGGGTCATTTCGGCAACCCTTGAGCCGAACAATTCAGCATCGCCCCGTGAGGGTTCGATCATGCCCGCGATAATTCGCAGCAGAGTGGTCTTACCTGACCCACTCGGGCCGATAATCGCAACTTTTTCGCCAGGTTTCACGGCAAGCTCAACCGAACTTAGCGCTTCCCGAGTTACGTAGCTCTTCGAAAGGCCGGTCAACTGGCAGGCGTAACCGTCGCGAGTCGGGCTTACTCCGGCTTCTATTTCAGCATGTTTAGCGATCGTGCCACTTCCTCGATGCGTCCGTATTTCGTGTTGTCGGTCGGGATAAACGAGTCGGTTTCAAACAGTTCGAGAATCCTGGCCTCCGATTCACTTTCGCTTGCAGATGAAAGTCCAAGTAACGCATTTGTGATGCGCTCACTCGTCCCGGCCCCCCAGATACCGTCGATATCTGGATGAGCCAGCCAGTGGTAGTCGGCGTAGGGTGACGACACCGACAGTACGCGAACTTTCTTTGTATCGACCTGGCCATTCGACACCGCACGTTCCCACACGGCTGAATTCAATACCCCGGCGTCGAAACTCCCGAACTCGACCAGCTTCCAGGTAAGGTCGTGGGAACCCGAGTAGTTGGGTACGCCACGGAAATCGGATTCGGGGTCGATGCCAGCCTTGACGAGGAATGAGCGGGGCATCAGGTGACCGGAAGTCGAATTTGTACTGCCGAAGGTAAAGCTACGACCTCTCAGATCGTCAAGAGTCTCGGCTCCGATCGACACATTCACAATGAATGTTGACGTGAAATTTCTGTCGCGTGGTCGGTGGACGACTGCCTCGGCACCCGGCGTGAACGACCGGGCCTGAACACCCGAAAAACCACCGAACCAACTGAGTAAAATGTCGCCATTTTTGAAGGCGGTCACAAGACTTGTGTAATCGGTTACTGGGATGTATCTGACCTCGATCCCCAGTTCCCCGGCAAGGTATTCAGCAACGGCGTCGAATCGTTCTTCGAGGATCGATAAATTCTGGTCGGGAATCCCCCCGATAGCAGGATTCGTGGAGTTTCAGGTTCGCTGCGGCATGCGCCAGATAGCACCGCGACCCCGACCAGCAGGGCCACAAAGACTATCGTGGGTAAATTCAGATGTAAGCGACGAATCAGTTTGGGCATATGCAACAACGTAATAGACTGCTGCTTCGGCTGCCCGGAGCGGCTTGTAAACAAGTTTAAGGCGTTATTGTTGGTCTGAAACGTCGATCACCCATGCGGTAATGGTATGGAATTTATTTGCACCCGGTCGCAGCGCGAGCCGAGGCTGCCCCTGTACGACTGAGAAGAAAAGTCGACAGCACGGACCCGCGAAATTCACGAGCGCGAAGTTATCGGGCCATACCCAGCCACGCGTAACTCATATCGCACGATCTGGGCCGCCCCAAAACGCCTCGAAACGCCCCAGACGCCCAGAGCAAACGCAACCTGTTGCCTAGCGATACTCGGGATTCGGGTGACCGAACCTTGCACCGGCGTCCCATTCCGAACGCTGGTTACCGTACGAAGGAATACCGCCAGCATCCTTAATCATCCGGGCCATGTGCATCAGGTTCCACGCCATAAACGTAGTGTTACGGTTCGTGAAATCGTTCTCCGGGCCACCTGAATCGGGGTCAAGATAGGAAGGCCCTGGCCCGGCTTCACCCAGCCACGCCGCATCGGCCTGTGGCGGTATTACGTATCCAAGGTGTTGGAGCGAGTACAGAATGTTCATCGAACAGTGTTTCGCGCCGTCCTCATTACCGGTGATAAGGCAACCACCGACGCGCCCGTAGAATGCGTACTGCCCGGCGTCGTTCAGATCGCCCGACGATGAGTAGAGCCGTTCGATTACCTGGGTGCAGACAGACGAATTTTCGCCCAGCCATATCGGCGAACCAAGGATCAGAATTTCGGCCTTGCGGACCTTCTCGTAAAGACTTGGCCAATCGTCGTGATCCCGGCCCTGCTCGGTCATATCGGGGTAAACGCCGTGTGCGATATCAAAATCGACTGGTCTGATGACCTCGACCGACACACCCTGCGATTCCATAATCGCCTTCGAATTATTAATTAAACCTTCCGTGTGCGACAACTCCGGGGTTGGCTTCAGGGTGCAGTTCAAATAAAGTGCCGTAAGGTCAGAAAAATCTGTCGATATCTCGCTACTAGCCATCCGGTCCGTCCCCTCATCAGTAAATTTCAACTCGCATACTATTTGGTGCAAGGCAAGTAATTTAGATTCACCCCGGCCACCGTTTATGCGTTGTATCGATTTCAGAGCATGCGACATCGCACTGTGTGGCGTTAAAACAACTGTCCCAGAACTGCAACAGTGGGTTAGCGTCGGCAAGTATCACGTAATAAATTGGGTGCCATGAAAAAGTGCCTGAACAGACGGTGATCGAGTTGTGATGGGTTACGTAGATGAGGGAAAAAATTAGATGAATGCCGCAGAACTTTTTGTGGAGTGTCTTGAAAACGAAGGCGTAACCCGGGTGTTTGGTGTTCCGGGTGAAGAAAATGCGGCGCTGATGATGGCGCTCGACGCCTCCACTATCGAGTTCGTACTAACGCGGCACGAACAGGGCGCAGCATTTATGGCGGAAGTTCATGGCAGGCTTACCGGGGAACCCGGCGTCTGTCTCGGCACGCTCGGCCCCGGAGCCACCAACCTCGTCACCGGAGTTGCGAACGCCAATATGGACCGTGTACCGCTCATCGCCATCACGGGTCAGGCTGGCATCGAGCGCTGGCATAAGGAGAGCCACCAGGCGATGGACGTTGTTGGCATGTTCAAGCCAATAACTAAGTGGGCTTCCACCATCCTCACACCTCACAACGTCCCCGAGGTCGTGCACAAGGCATTCAAACTGGCTGTGGCTGAAAAATCAGGTGCGTGTCACATCGAATTGCCCGAAGACGTAGCAAGTAAACCTGTCGATCACCTTGACCCGATCAAGAAATCTCGGCCGACGCGACCGGTTCCGGACAAGGACGTAATTTTTGACGCGCTAAATATGATCCGGTCGGCCAAAAGCCCGGTAATTCTCGCTGGCAACGGTGTGGTTCGGCGCGGTGCTTCCCCAGAACTCCGGAAGTTCGCGGAAGCAACCGGAATCGGGGTAATAAACACCTTCATGGCAAAAGGCGTGATTAACCAGGATTCGGTGTATTCGCTTTTCACGATCGGTTTGCAGGCCAAAGATCTCGTATTCAGAGCGATTTACGATGCCGATCTTGTCATAACGGTTGGTTACGACATGGCCGAATATCCGCCGGAGATGTGGAATCCAAGCGGTGAGACAAAAATCATTCATCTCGATTTTGTCCCGGCTGAAGTCGACGAGAACTACCGGATCGAGATTGAAGTGATCGGCGACCTCGCTCACGCGCTTCAGATGCTCAACGATGGCTTGCTCGACAACCCGTTCACCATCGACCCTACCCGCCAGCACGCGGTGCGGCACGAGATGATGAAAGAGATTTCCGCTTACGAGAATGACGATACAAAAGGACCGATGCGTCCCCAGAAAATACTGTCTGACGTTCGGAAAGCACTGGCCCCAAACGACATTCTCCTCTCCGACGTCGGGGCTCACAAAATGTGGGTGGCGCGCCATTACCAGTGTTACGAACCCAATACATGCCTGATCCCAAACGGTTTCGCATCGATGGGTTTCGCCCTGCCCGGCACTATCAGTGCTGCGTTGATCGACGATTCTCGAAAAGTGATGGCAATCGCCGGCGATGGCGGGTTCCTGATGAACGTGCAAGAAATGGAAACGGCCCGACGCCTTAATTCAGACATCGTCGTGATGATCTGGGAGGACGGTGGGTATGGTCTCATCGAATGGAAGCAAGACAACACCTATGGGACTCATACCGACCTGTCGTTTGGTAACCCCGACTGGGGCATGCTGGCTGAATCGTTCGGCTGGAGTTACGACTATGTCGATGAATCGCAAAAATTATTAGGAGTTATCGAAAAGGCGCTGGTAACAGACGGGCCGTCATTGATCGTCGTCCCGATCGACTATCGTGAGAACGCTATCCTGACCCGTCGGCTTGGCGAAATATCGATGGGACTCTAGCTTTTCGTTAGTTGCCGGGGATGGCCGAATCCGCAGGCTATTTTGCTGGCTCCAGCGGGCGGCCAGAGCCGGGATATTCCACCGGGTATTCACAAAATTGGTAACCTGCGCCGTGATCGGTACACGAATATCAGTTGCCGCTGTTACCGACACTACGAAAAGAGGACGAAGCGAATGGTTTACGCCGCCGCCGGAATCCACGAATCGATCATAGGCCAATCCCACTGGCCGGTAACCGACGAAACACCAGCGCTGACCCTGTTCCTTATGAA
>CAYLWG010000079.1:1500-12867 GCA_964387235.1 uncultured Dehalococcoidales bacterium | reverse complement strand
GGTTCTAATTTCTTCACGATAAAAGACGGCGTGATCTACACCCCACAAGAACAATATGTCCTTGGCGGGATATCGCGCGAAACCGCTATAGAAATGGCCGAGCGTATCGATGTGCCGGTTATTGCCAAAGACCTGGACATGTTCGATGCGCTTACCGCCGATGAGATATTCCTGACCTCGACGTCGCTCTGCATATGCGGCGTGAGTTCTTTCCAGGGCAGGCAGGTTGGCGATGGGTCGGCAGCTGGCCCGATCACAAAGGCGCTTATGGACGCGTATGTCGATTTCGTGGAGTTCGACTGGCTCGGCCAGTACCTGAAACGACTCGAGGATTAGATGATCGATCCAATTCTTCTTTCAGTCGGTTCCGGGGCTGCTGGTGCATTTGCGAATCAGGTTGCGTCGTTGGCCAGTTCATGGCTTCGGGAACGATTTTCTGGACACACGGATAAAGCGTATTCGGCGGCGCGTGCCAATTCTGAAGCATTTCTGATCAATCTCTCGAACCGACTACAGATGCTGGAAGATTCGGGCGACACCGAGGCAAGTTTTTCCAAGAAATTGAACGAGGCAATGGAGAGTCCGGACGTAGCGGCTGCTCTCCAGGACGCTCTGTACTCCTCGGCGCGGACCAACGATTCACAGAAGCACGACCTGCTTAGCCGTGCCATAACAGAGCGAATGTTGGCAGATGGCGATGGATTACAAGCGCTTGCGACTAACCAAGCGCTATCTGTGATCCCACGACTGCACACGAGGCATTTGGACAATTTAGGTTTGGCGACGTTGCTTTATGGTGTCAGACCTAACTTGCCAAGAGACTCTATGGCAAATGTCGTTGAATCGTTGATGGGAATATGGTTGGAAAAAAACGTGTCGCTGTATTTGCCAATAGCGGCTATGAACAATATGGACGCACAACATTTGGTGGCGAATGGCTGCCTTATATATCAAAGAAATTTCTCAAAGAATTTGCGAAAAATCCTTGCACCTGACTGGTTCGATGATTTTGTTTGGACAGACAGTGGTTTTTTCGACTCAGATGTAGGAAAAACGGTTCTGGAGGTGTGGGGTCAATTCGCAACACACTGTGATCTCACATCTGTCGGGCACATAATCGGAATTTACGTGCACGACTCAAAGAGCAGAATTAGAACGAACATCGATTGGTAGCAACCTTGTATCTGCCTCCTAACGGCACCTGGAAACGCCGGACAGCCTCTGATCTTGGAATGGACCAGGCCGCCCTCGATGCTGCGGTCCAATTCGCCATCGACAACGAAATCAACTGGCCTATCGACATCCGTCAGGCAAGCGTCGGGCAGGATGGACCTCAGTGGGCGGCAAAGCTTGGCCCCATGAAGGACAGGGGCGGCCCGGCCGGAATTGTGTTGAAAGACGGTTACATCGTTGCCGAATGGGGTGATATCGAACGTGTCGATCTCACTTTCAGCGCCACGAAGAGCTATGTAGCGACAATCGCCGGTCTGGCATTCGACAGCGAACTTATCAGCAGCATGTCCGACCGGGTAATCGAATATGAAACTGGCAAGTCGATCTCCGTGAACGGTACCGGCGAACCAGTGGACGGTTTCGATACCGATCATAATCGTGACATCACATGGGAGCATCTGTTGCAGCAGACCTCCGAATGGGAAGGAACGCTCTTCACAAAGCCCGATATCGTCGATTGGAACCGTAACCTCGCACCCGCGGGACTCGGTGACAGTGGTAGTGAAACGCGCCGAGAACGACGAAAGCCCGGCGAACACTGGGAGTACAACGATGTTCGAGTGAACAGGACTGCTTTGGTGTTGCTTGCACTGTGGGGCGAACCGCTGCCAACCGTGCTGAAACGTAAAGTTATGGATCCCATCGGGGCTTCTGCGACATGGGAATGGCATGGATACGGCGAACACTCGACAGTTAACATCGACGGGCTCGTAACAGAGTCGGTCTCAGGTGGCGCTCACTGGGGCGGCGGGCTCTGGATCAGCACGCTCGATCATGCACGTTTTGGTCTGCTGTACCTGAACCGGGGTCGCTGGGGCGACAAACAGATCATCTCTGAACGCTGGATCGATATGATGACCCGCCCCGGCGAACTGAACGACCAGTACGGCTACATGTGGTGGCTCAACACGGGATCAGCAAGCCACCGACGTTACGGACAGCACGCTTCGGAATCGACATTTGCCGCTGCGGGGGCCGGGGGGAACTGCATCGTTGTCGATCCCGAGAAAAATCTGGTAGTCGTCACCCGCTGGTGCGAAGACGTTGCGGGGGTTGTCGATCTGGCCGCTCAGGCCATTGGCAAGCGTTAGTCGTATATGGCAACAACCCCACCCGGAATGTCCGGTGAACCCGGCGAAGCAGGCGGCCCCAAAGGCCCAACGCACCCAAACGCCCCCGAAAGCCCCGGCAACGTTCCCGAAAACGCTACAAGCACACCCAGAACTCACGGCAGCGGCCCAGGCCGACCACCAGAAGCACAAAACTCCCGTCAACCACTTACGCCGCGGGCCGGTGCGCTGGCACTGTTACTTTCAACAATGTGGGCTGGCAACCCTGTAGCGACCAAGGCTGGCCTTGCCGATGCCGGGCCATTGCGACTGGGGTGGATGCGGTTCGCTATCGGCGGGCTAGTCGTTCTGATCTATGCAGTAGTCACCCGGCAGTCGTTCAGAATCAAACGGCATGAGTGGATCCCGTTAGCCCTTCTTGGAACTCTGTTCACGATTCAACTGGCATTTATGAACATCGGGCAGGACTTCACGACCGCCGGGCATGCGGTGGTCGTTACTTCGACCTTCCCGCTATGGACCGGCGTATTCGCCCATTTTTTTGTTCCTGGCGACCGTATGTCGCGCTCGCGTACGCTGGGCACTCTGATCGCCTACTCCGGGATAATCGCCGTGTTTTACAGGGGATTCGTCGATTCGAGCAGCGATTTCCTGCTCGGCGATCTACTACTGCTCGGTTCAGCCGTCCTGCTCGGCGGCAGACAGGTGTTCCTGTCGCATCTGGGTCAGGGCATAGCGCAGCATAAGTTGCTTATCGCGCAGGGGCTTTTCGGAGTGACCACTTTCGTGATAGCCAGCATGGTATTCGAATCGGATGAGCCATTCGTTATTACCACCCGCCTACTCGTTGCGCTGTTCTACACAGGGGTGCTGATAGCCGGTCTGGGGTTCATAGGCCAAACATGGCTACTCAAGCGATATCTGCCTTCGCGCGTGACCGTCATCTCGCTGAGTCAACCGATTTTCGGTGTGCTACTAAGCTGGTGGATACTCGGCGAACAGGTGGGCGGCGAGCTGTATCTGGGAGCGGCACTTGTAGTCGTCGGCTCTGCTATCGCCCAGCGAAGAGTAAAGCGCCGCAACTAAGCTGGATCAGGCGGCTAAGGTCTGCCTGTGACGATGCTGGATCAGCTCGCGCACAACCTCAACATCCAGGTGACGCTTCGGGTAGAACGCCGCTGCGCCAGCTTCTTCGGCCAGCCGGTTGTACTCTTCGTCCTGCTTCATGGATGTCAGTATTATCACTGCCTGCGAATCAACCTTGAGAATCGCCCCAACGGCCTCAAACCCGTTCATCAGCGGCATCTGCACGTCCATAATCACAGCATCGGGCAGAATATCACCGTATGTATTCGCAGCCTGGTTGCCATCGGCGCGTTCCGCAACCACCTCAAATCCGCCCGCCTTTTCGAGCATTGCCCGAATGATGTCGCGGAAGATTGGCTGGTCGTCGATTAAAAGGACTCTGTACATACTCGGATATCAGCCTCTGCTCGTGGAAATCTTGTTGGCCTGAGTCAATGCTACAAGCCTGGCGCGGCACAGAAAATGGCCGATGGTTTAACTGACCCTGCGGGAATATGCCAGTTGCAAGATGGGTGCGCACCGCCGCTACGCTACGGAACGCTGTTCCCCGGTCACGCCATTGGCCTCGAAGCTCTGTTCAGTCTGAGTCTGCTGACCAAACTTATCTGTCGGGTTGATAGGAGCCTCAAACGGGATGCTCAATTTCAACATGGTTCCGCGTCCGGGTTTCGAATCAATCTCCAGGGTGGCGTTCATGGCATCGGCATAATCACCAATGTTCACCATCCCGAGGCCGGTCTGCCTGAGCTCGGCCGGATCGAACCCGATGCCATCATCGGTAATCGTCATAACCATCTGCTGCCCAAGTTCGTCGTATGACCATTTCACCACACACACGGTTGCTTCAGCGTGTTTGGCTACGTTACCCATAGCCAGTTCAGCAATTCGGTACACACCAAGCCGCATGTTGTCGGGGATTACCGAAGACCCTGCAGGTTCGAGCCGTGCCGCCGCCTCGTTTATCTCGAGCTCGACAGGAATCATCGCTTCGTAGAAGTTTCTAAGCGACCGGAGTCCAACTGCGGCCCCTACACGAACGATGCTCGGATGAAGGCGGTGTGAAATACCGCGTATGTCTTCTTCACGGATATTGTCGAGATCTACGGTTATTTTGTCTAACTCTTCGACCTGTTCGGGGCTCATGTCCGTACTCGACTCTTTGTACTGGATGAGCCGCATCCATACAGCGAACAATTTCGATTGCACCGTGCCATGAAGTTCTTCGGCAATGGCCCTCTTTGTGCTATCGGCTGCCTGAACCATACGTTCGCGTGATTTGCGGACTTCCAGGTTCTGAACTGCCAGCGCCTGGTTCGCCTGTTGAAGCCGGGTTTGCGCACGGGCCGATGCCCAGTGGAGCACCAGCAGCACCAACACCATTCCGGCGTTGAACACCCCGGCTATCAGCCACACGCTCTTATGAGCCAGGCCCAAATCTCGGCCAACGTTGGTTGTGATCGCCGCAACCATCAGTGTCCTTGCCGATCTACCGTTTCCGGGAGGCTGGTCCCAGATCAGCTTGTAAGTCTGCAACATGTCGGCCCTGATTCCGAGACGTGTAAAAGCAGCGCCGGGTTCCATATAAATCGACGATGGCCGGTTATTAACCGCGTCATCGAAAGCGACCATCATCGAGCCCTGTAGTGCCGGAACCCTGCCGCTGGTTGCGTAAAGAGGCTCACCAGTGATCGAATAGAGATCAAGCCTCTGGGCATTTGCACCGAACAGCCCGCGTTTCATCAGCGAATCAAAGGACGTTGTGCCGATCGCCGAGCCAAGGCGGTCGCGTGCGCCAGAGCCGGTGATTTCGACATCACCGTAGTGGATTACAGAAGCGAACCTGTCCAGATCTTCGATTTGACCCTGGCTGATGCCGCTGAGAACGTTCTGCGGAATCAGGTTTGATCCAAAAGTAATAATCGCTCCGGTCATTACCGTAATAGCCACAAGGCCGATTATCAGCGGACTCTGGAAAATACTTCGCTTTAGAGTCGGTGCCAAATCCGACGGTGGCACTGGTTCAGGTGCTGTTTGGTTCATAGGTTTTGCGATCTATGAGGACCGGATCAATCAGTTGTCAGTTCTAGTGTTGGTTCAGCATATTGGCGTTTTACGAAGTGGGTCAGTGACGCGGGCCACACGGGGGATGTGGGTTTTTACGCGCAGGGTGAGCCAAACAGCGAAAATCATTCGTACATTCAGGACACGCGATTACCGCGGCGCGCCCGGCGCTACTTACCGTGACTTGAATGAGTGTGGCCTCTGCTGGCGCAGATGTACTCCGCAGGATTTGCAAAACGCGATCCGATTCATGGATTCACCTCGCACGCCCAAACCAACGCCTCTGGCCGGAGCCAACCTAAAAAAAGAAAAGCCCCGACGAATCGGGGCTTCTTTTGGCCGGACAGATCGAAATCTGTAGTTGAAATACTGCCATCAAGCAGCGATTGCGTTGGATCCTCCAGAGGGACCACCACCAACCAGGCTACGGAGAAGCGCTACATTCAGGTTGCGCTTCGGGACGAAACCTCTGGCGCCAATCTCTCGGGCCAGTATTGGATATTCGGAATCTGAACCCATGCTGGTCAGAACGATGTTCGCCTGCGGGTGACGAGACAGGATGCGTCGAGTCGCCTCGATTCCGCTCATGCCTTCCATCTGAACGTCCATCACAACAATGTCAGGGTTCAGTTTTCCCATCATCTCCAGCGCGTCAGCGCCGCCATCGGCCTCGCCAATCACAGAACAGGCACCGTCTCGTTCAAGCACCGAGCGGGCAACGTTCCGGAATACCGGTTGGTCATCTACAAGGAGAACCGAAATCGATTCAAAAGTTTCTTCCGAGTAATTCTGGAAAAAATCGACTACTTTGCCCATCTTCATTACCTCTCGTTACATGCTCTAATTCTGGCCCTGGCTCTAAAATCTTAGGTCAGTACTGGCGGGAGCCGGAGTTGATAACACCACAAATGTATGTGTCGCACGCCTGAATCGGTCAGTAGGCCTGCACCCCATCGTATTGCTGCTACCACGCAAGGTGAATGCAGTGTTTCACGCAATGCAATTTGCGGGCTGGCGCGCGAACTAACTCTTCTGGGCACTGGATAGGTAGAATTCTCGACTAACCCGGCCCAAGACGCCCCCGCATACACATCGTTGCCCGAACAAAATTACATAACCGACTCGAACACGGAACGCCAGGCGGCCCCGCCACTGAGCAAGACCGACGACGAATCAGAGGGGGTCCATCTCAGGCGGGTTGCATCGGAACTCAGCGGTTCAGGCGAAGAACAAATCGCCAGCCTGCGCGGCATGCTCGATAGCCGAATCGCCGCGGAAAGAGTCTCGGCGGCTCTGGCACTAGGCAAAAACGGATCGCAAAAGGCAGTTCAGGTTCTGCGTGATCTGTTGGTTTCCAGTGATAAAAAGTTGTGGCGACTCGCGATACACGGGTTGAGGTCTGGTGGTGCCCGCGAGGGCTGGCTCTGCCTGGAAAGCGTTGCACAAGGCGATGCGGGCAATCTTCTTGTTTCATCAAAAAAGCACCATGAGCCTGCCGATACAGACAGGGCAAAGACGGCATTTAATCGCCTGATGGCTATGGGACGAACAAAAATGATGGATCGCCTGTTCCGCGCTGCCGACGGCCATTCAAGGTCGATCCCCGGCAAAGTGGCGTTGCAATTTTCTATCGACGCAGTAGCGACGCTGCCTGATCAACAGAGAAACGTGCTGGAACTCAGGCTCGGGCTCACCGGCAGCGCATCGGCCACTCCATCAGAAACAGCTGCGAACCTTGGTATCGGCCTGGACGAAGTTCGCACCCTGGAACGTCAGGCGTGGCAATCGATTCACGCACCTGCGCCAATCGACGATCTTTAGCTGTAATTCTGGCGAGTAGGCAGATATTTATCACTCCGGTCATGCTAGCTCAAGGCAAGACCCAGAACCCACCAGCGTCGCGTCATCGCCGAACCACGCTGGGCGAGATCAGGTATATTCTCCCCGGACACAGCCTATCTTGAATGCCATCTCTGAATTACCCGGAGTCTCAAATGACCATCGCCAACTCGACCGGTTCAGCGCAGTTCGACAGCCTGGGGCTGAAACGAGTCATCAACGGCAGGAGCTGGGTAACCATACTCGGCGGGAGCCGGATGTCAGAAGAGGTTCAGCAGGCGATGGCGGATGCGGCAAACACCTTCATCGACTTCCATGAGTTGAACCGGCGGGCGGGCGAACGAATCGCACGGTACACCGGCGCAGAAGCCGGGCTTGTAGTGGCCGGGGCATCGACCGGCCTTTTAGTGCAGGCGGCAGCGTGCATGGCGGGCCAGGACCCTGATCGAATTCTGCAATTACCAGATACTACCGGGATGAAAGATGAAATTCTCATCTACGAAAAGCATCGCTTTGGGTTCGAGATCTGCTACCGCACCGCCGGGGCGAAATTGAAGGAATGGGGCGGCGGCGAGGGAACTCTTGCCAACCAGCTTGCAGCGGCAATTGACGAAAAGACGGCTGCCGTCACTTATGTTTTTGGCCCACCATTCTCGTGCGATCTGTCGCTGCGAGAAGTCGTGGAAATTGCTCACCAAAAAGATGTACCGGTTATCGTCGATGCCGCGGCCATGCTGCCACCAGCCGACAATCTGACGCGGTATATCGCCGATGGTGCCGATCTGGTCGCTTTTTCAGGTGGCAAGGGTGTGCGAGGCCCACAGTCGACAGGAATCCTGTGTGGCAGGGCTGACCTGGTCGAGGCTGCGCGGTTGAACATGTCGCCTCACGCATCGGTCGGCAGGGCATGCAAAGTAGCAAAAGAAGAAATCGCCGGGCTGCTCACCGCGCTCGACCGTTTCGTTTCGATGGACCATGAGGCTGAATGGGCGACGTGGCGGAGCTGGTCGGAAACGATCACAGCGGCGGTCGATGGCATCGCCGGGGTGAAGCCAGTGATCGAGGACGGTGTCCCAAACAGGCAGGGCCCCACCGCAGCTTTTTACTTCGATGAAACTTGGAATGGCCCGTCGGCATCTGAAATTCAGGAGAAACTCGCCGCGGGCGACCCATCGATCCATGTTGGCGTCGGAAACGATCTCGGCGAGCTGCACGTCATGCCCGTAGCACTCGAACCCGGCGAAGCCGAGATAGTGGCACAGGCGATACGGGCAGAGTTGAGGGGTATGTAGCCACGTTTCGATTTACGTATCTGGCGAGCTAAAAGAAACCCTGTCGCTCTCGTACATGCAGGGAGTACGGTGATCGGTTCGACAAAAGCACGTCATTTTTAACGCGGCCGATTTCCAATCACCCGGAGGCATATACTGCCCGCAGATTGAGCAACACCCAGGCAAAAAACAAACCGGAGTCACGCGGGGCAGTATCCCGTCTGATGCCCGATACCCTCGCCACAGCATTCAGGTCACTCAACAACCGCAATTTCCGGTATCTATGGTTCGGCCAGGTCCTCGCCGCCACCGCGATGCACGCCGACATGGTTGCCCGCAGCTGGCTCGTTTGGCAACTGACAGGTTCATCGACCTCAGTCGCCTCGGTCCTGATCGCCAGGGCACTCCCGATGCTGATACTCGGGCTTTTTGGTGGCGTTGCCGCCGACATGTTCAACCGTCGCAGGCTGCTGATGATAATTCAGACCTGGACCCTGCTGATGCACGGCGTGATGGCGATTTTGCTGCTGGCCGACCTTCTTGAACTCTGGCACGTATACGTACTGGCATTCGGCCTTGGCGCAGGCATGGCGATGAACCAGCCGGTGCGCACGTCTATCATCCCGAATCTCGTCGAGAAGAAAGACATGATTAACGCGATGTCGCTCAACTCGATCGCCATCAACAGCACAAGGTTCATCGGCCCGGCGGCCATATCGGCACTAATAATCGCCACAGACGTCGGGTGGGCGTATGTCTGGGCAGCCGGGGCGTTCCTCGTGGTTATATGGACAACTTCAAGAATCGCCATCCCGGAGTTAACGCTCAGAAAATCACGCGGCAATCCAGTCCAGCAGCTAATGGAAGGGTTTGTCTACATTGGTCGTCACCGTGCAATCCTGGCACTGGTATTACTGGGCATGGGGCCGCTCGCCATCGGGTTTTCGCACCAGGTGCTGTTGCCGCAACTGGTCGAACAGCAGTACGGTCGCGGAATTGGGCTGATGGGAATAATTCAGTCAGTAGGAGCCATAGGCGGACTCACCGCGGGCCTGTTCATCGCATCACGGCGCGAGGTGAACTACAAAGGCAAGCTCATGCTGTTCGCAGCGACTTCGTACGGAGTGGCATTGCTGGCATTTTCCGGTGCGGTGTACATGTGGATGGTCTTCCCGCTGATTATCTGGATTGGCGCTTCGCAAACACTTTTCCGGGCCGGGAACAGTGCAACCCTGATGGAACTTGCCCCAGACCACCTGCGGGGCAGGATTATCTCGGCGACGTTGCTCGATACCGCACTGGCCCCGCTCGCCGGACTGGCTGCCGGTATGGCGGCCGACAGATGGGGTGTAAGTTCGGGCTACATGCTGCTATCGGCGGGATGCCTGGGAGTAGTGGCGTTGACGCTGCTGATCTACCCGAAGATAAGAGACCTTTAGTTGCCGCAGCCATTTCGGTGAGTTCCACGACCCGTGCGACAATCACTCCCCCGGCCTGTTCAGCGCTGCCCCGTTCGACCCAGCCCAGATACATCGGCCATAACAAGAAAGATATCTGCAACAAATATGAAAATCACCGACATCAAGACTTTTCTAATGCACGGCGGAAGGCGGAACTGGGTCTTCTGCAAGGTCGAGACCGACGAGGGCGTTCACGGCTGGGGTGAAGGCACGCTCGAACGACACGAAGAAGCGGTTGCAGCTGGAATAAAAACACTAGCGGTCAGGTTGATCGACCGGGATCCGACTGAAATCGAGAAAAATTGGCAGATCATGTACCGTCACGGCTTCTGGCGCGGCGGTGTGGTGATGGGCAGTGCGATGGCGGCAATCGATATCGCACTATGGGACCTCACCGGGAAGGTCTACGGCCTGCCAATCTACAAGATGCTCGGCGGTGCTGTCCGCGACCGGGTTCGCGCCTACACCCACGCCTCCGACCTCCGGGGCGGCAAGGAGGCTGTCGACCAGGGGTTCACGGCGTTCAAGACCGGCGGGTGGAACGTGGGGCACGAAAAATTCTACGAGACCGATGTGGTCGATGACCTGCACGAGAAGATCAGGGGCATGCGCGAGGAACTCGGGCCTGAAGTCGATATCATGATCGACAATCACGGGCGCGCGCGGCCATCACTGGCGAATCGGCAGATCGACGCTATCGAAGAGTTCAACCTGCTGTTCTTCGAGGAACCGATCCCGCCCGACAACCTCGACGCCATGGAACAGGTGCGAAGCGCGAACCACCGGACTGATATAGCGACCGGCGAGCGTCTGTTCTTCCGATACGGTTTCCGCGATATTTTGCATCGGCGTCTGGTCGACGTGATTCAGCCCGACATCGCCCATACAGGAGGTATTTCCGAGATCAGGCGAATTGCGTCGATGGCCGAGATCGAATACATAAAATTCGCGCCGCATAACCCGAACGGCCCGATCGCCACGGCGGCATCGGTACATGTATGCGCAACTGTCCCGAACTTCCTGATCCTCGAAACGGCGCGCGACATGCCGTGGCACGATACAGTCCAGACGACTCCGCTCGAGATCAAGGACGGCTACTTTGAACTCCCAACCGAACCCGGCCTCGGAACCGATCTGGATGAATCGATATTCGCCCAGCGGCCTTTCGACCCGCAGCAAGACCGGTACGTCGGTTCGTGGAACGCCGAGGACAACTCGCCTGCCGATGTGTAATCCGCTGTATTCAGGGGCGGGCTACAACTACGATTGGACGCATGACAACAACACAATTTCGCGCTGCGCTTTTCGATCTCGACGACACGCTTATCGACCGCAAGTCGGCCTATG
>CAYLWG010000079.1:0-1478 GCA_964387235.1 uncultured Dehalococcoidales bacterium | reverse complement strand
GATGTTTACAGAGTGCTGTACGACCGGCACGAAGCCATTCATGGCAAAACATCGTGGGAAGCCGCCCTCAACTACTTCTGGACCCTTTCGCCCGACAACGCCACCAGCCCCAGAGAAGCCTTTCTGGAAATCCAAAAGCGATGGCCGGGGGTGACTGGTGATCCAGATTCCCACTACCAGTTTTACTTCACGCAAATGGTCAACGCGATGAAGATGCTGCCGCGGGCCATGAATTTCGTTAATTGGCTGAACGATTCAGGAGTCAACTGGGGAGTAGTTACCAACGGCGATCAGTTCCAGCTTCAGAAAGTCGAGCGCACCGGGCTGACGGGCCATATTCCGTTCGTACTGGCCTCGAAGCTGTTCGGGGTCGATAAGCCCGCGCCAGAGGTATTCATGGAAGCTGTGCGCCTGCTCGACATCCCAGATGTTCAGACGGACGAGATCCTGTTCGTTGGCGACAACCCATACACCGATATCGTCGGGGCACACGGCGTCGGGATGAAGACCGCATGGGTTCGCATGGGGCGCGAATTTCCAGACGATGCGCCGTACCCGGATTTCATAGTGGATCACGTCGAAGAACTAAAAGCGCACCTCGCGTAGCCGCCGGTCGAGCGTGAACGTGATCCTGCCCCCAACTTACGGACATAACAGGAACACGGTCTGCGGGTGTTGAAAGTGTTTGAAGCTACGGTCGAATCGGCGCGGACGGGCCGAGAGGTTGAAATCGATTGGTAAATGGTGCGAAAGGGCTTTTCACCCGATGACGGGGAGCCTTTCAGGGGACTATCACTGGATATGCCGGGGGCTACTTAAACCGAATAACGCCTTTACGGCGTGCTGCCCTGAACGATCTTTCCGTCCCGAACGATGTCACCCAGTGACATCGTGTGTGATGAATCGTTGATCGAGCCTATGTACCAGCCGTATTTGCCAAATCTGAACCTGCTTATGGAACAGTTGAAAATGTCGGTTCGCTGCAACAGGCGATGGTCCATCCCAGTGATGTAGTGCAGAAACGCCCGCATCGTATCGCCATGGCTAACGATGGCAATCGTGTGAGTGCCAGATTTTTCGTACCATTCGGGGTTGTAGGTTATTTCGTCTTCAAGCCAGTTCGATGCCCTGCGTTCAACCCACCTGAGCGTTTCGCCATCGGCCGGCTTAAACCACTTGCCTTTCTCAGCCATTTTCAGCCGAACTTCTACCGGCATTACGTCGACAGCCATCTTGCCCCTCCATGCGGGAATCTGACGCTCGATAATGGCATCCACCTTCTCGAACTCCGCTCCCTCCATGCCCATTCCGCGCAACATTCCCTCGGTTGTTTGCACAGCCCTTACAAGTGACGACGAGTAGATCTTTTCGAACTGCACACCCTCTTGGGCCAGCCGTCGGCCCACCATTTCAGCCTGCTTATGCCCCCGTTCAGTCATGGGAGCGTCGAAATTCGCGCCCGCGGCGATGCCCGGGGT
>CAYLWG010000078.1:0-12964 GCA_964387235.1 uncultured Dehalococcoidales bacterium | reverse complement strand
TACGATCCGAGGAGTGTAGATCAACACTTGACAATCAAGACAGTTGCTTCTCCCCGGGGAGAAGGGACAATATTGCACCTGCCCGCCAACTTACCCCCCTCTCCTCTGCGAGAGGGTTGGGGTGAGGGGAATGCTCAATCTAGACGTCTTCGCCTGTCAAAATGTTTTGAGATAGTTTCTAAGTAACCAGTAACCAACTAAAGCCAGTAAAACCTAACCGCCAACTTCCTCATGGACGATTCTCATGGCCGCGTGATGTGGCAGGCCACCGTCGCGGAGCTGCCTGTACCGAGATTCGTCGATGTCTGACCGATCGAGAAAACCTCGGATATCGTAGCGCCCTTCTTTTTCTACCCTGAGCTTGCCCTCGTCGATCATCAAGTCGAGTGGATACTCCCTTTCCTCCATCGGCAGACGAACGACCTTGTTGTGCCGCGCCGATTCGTACATAGCCATCATCACTTCGACCGTATCGCGCGCTATCCGCCCAGAGCAACGACTTTCCGGCCCGCCCTCAATCCAGTTGATTAGCTCGGCTGTCTGCGCGGCGTTCGTGTTGCCCCCAATGGCCTGATCGCCCTCTTTCAGCCCCAGGTCAATATCCTTCCAGCCCCCGGTATCGGCGTTAAACAGTTTCAACACCGTCTCCCTTATGTGCAGCATCCCCTCAGTCCCGCGAATCAGGAATTTTCCGGCATCTGAATTCCTGTCCCAGAGATCGGATTGGATGAAGAACTGCAGGCTGCCCCCGAAGTGAATCAGCCCCATGCAGGCATCTTCAATCGCCGTGTCACGCTCGTACTTATCGGTCGTGCGCTCGACCGCTCCCATCACCCACTCCGCCACGGGGTCGCCCAGTACGAACCTTGCGCCGTCGATAGAGTGGGTTCCCCAGTTCGCCAGTCCATCTCTCACTCGGAGATCCGCACGCAGGGGAATCCCGATGCGGCCATCTTCGATCAATTCTTTGGCCTTCTCCCACCCCGGTGTGAAGCGTCGTTGATGGGAAATCGCGAGCTTGACTCCGTTGGCTTCGCAGACGTCGACCATCGCATCGGCCCGGCCCATCCCAATAGCCATCGGTTTTTCGCAGATTATGCCTTTCACCGACGGGCTGGCCGCTACCTCGGCGGTAACTGTGTCGTGGAGAAGATGCCACACACATACGCTCACGATATCGGGTCGGGCTTTATCAAGCATCTCGGCAACAGTGGCGTAGCCCTGCGGGATCCCGTAGTCGTGCATATACATTTTGCGGGCGGGTTCCAGCGGGTCGACTACAGCAACGAGATCGACGTTACCGAGCCGTTGATAGCCTTCTACGTGTGCCTGCGCAATTGATCCGCAACCAACAATCGCGGCCCTGTACTGTTTCGACATTAATTATTAGTTTTCCTGTAGACGAGCCGGGGATATTTGGAGAGAACTGAGAGTGCTTTATGCGAGCGGCAGTGTACGCCTGCCCGGTGTCAACGTCAGCCCGTTGCTTCAATCTGGCAATCTGACAACTTGGCAATCTGGCTAGCCGTCTGGCCGGTCAGGCGAAAATCGCAGGCAGAATTCCGGCTGATCCGCTTACGAACATCCACCCCAGGGTCAGGCTGAAAATGGCGACGACAATCCCCAATGCGGTGTGTATTACGTGATGACGTTCTGTGCCGAGTAATCCGGCAGTGGCGGCGATGGTAATCAGCGTGTTCGACACCAACAACCCGACGACAAACGCGATTAAAAGGAAACTGCCAGTGAGTGCGGATGTCGCCCCGGCCGCCGCTGCAAGTAATAGTGCCTGGCTGCCAGTTTCCGCCCCGATACCGTGAATTACACCGATCGACACCGAGGCGCCTGAACCGTATTCGCGACGCCTCTGATCTTCAGGCAACGCTGCGGACGGTCTTCTAAGCACTTTTCGATAGCTCTTCTTGAGCAGGTCAAAGGCGAGCATCCACCGGCTGCGAAGTACTAGACGCCCCCTGTTCCTGACCATTGACCAGATTAGCCATCCACCGAGCAACAACAGAGTTATGCCGATCAGGGTTTCCATGTAGCCGTCGACCCAGTCCGGAAGCAACGTTCCGAACCAGATCGCAAGCAACCCAAGCACCACCACGACCACGGCGTGACCGAGCGCGTAGAGCGTTCCCATTCCAATGCTGCGTCGTCGGTTTTTCTGCGACCCGGCGATGTCTGAAATTGCTGCGATGTGGTCCCAATCGATTCCGTGACGCAGACCAAGACCGAGCCCAGTTCCGAGAAGGGCAATTCCAATTTCAGCCGGCAAATATATATTCTCCCGATATTTAAATCGCGTTAGCGTTGGGTCTGGCCGCGCGGGCGACTATGGCCGTGAAAAATCACGAATCCAAAGTTTGCGAGAAGACCGTCAAAAAAATTGTCGCAAGTTGACGGTCTCAGGTTCTGTCAGTCACGAATAGCCAGTGGTCGGTAAGGTGGGACTGACCGGGGATAAGCTATTCGCAAAATTGTGCAAATGCAAACATTTGCACGTAGCGAATTTATGAGTGGAAAACCGACTGATGACGCGATGGTGCTTCGACGGAATGTTGTGTTGGAATTGGAAAATAAAAGCAGAAATAGCATGTATAGGTCATATATGTTGCACAAACAGTCACTAAAATCTCATTTGCAAAGATTTCGGCGTTAAGTTAGGGTGCGTATCATTGAAGTGGCGGACAACGTCCGCTAGTTCGAAAGGTAGGCTTGGGATGAATTATCGAATAGGTTGGATAATGCACGTGGGTTGTATGAAGCCGTCACGGTGGACGACCGTAGGCGGTGGCAGGGATCACCGAACCAGCAGCCTTTAAACAGGCCTTAGACGTTTCGGCCGATAATGTCGTAAAAGACAGCGGCAACGCATATAGCGATAAATAAACATTTTCTGGATCGTCTGACCCGACATAGAAATTTTGGAGGAGTGGTAATCGGTAAAACGGTTGCCACTCCTCTTTTTATTAATTCAGACCAGGGGTGCCCGTGCCCGCAGCAGTTTATCGCCCGGTCTGCTGAACACAGTTCAAGGCAAGCGCGCTATCGTCGTAGACGTTCTTAGTTTTTCATCGGGTATTTAAGTTTTAGCGCAGCCGGTGCCATACGGAACTTACCTTGGCAATGTCGAGTAAAGCTGCCACTGTCATGCCGAACTTGCTTGTCCTGAGCGCAGCCGAATGGGATTCAGCATCTCTCGGGCGATCGACCACGGTTCATGCCGAAAGAACCACTGCCATCAGAAACGCCAAAACAACACGCAAACGTGTAAAAGTGGGTATAAATAACATGAATCACACCAAATAATCACCAAATCTTGACCTAATCTTGACTAAGCAACCGCCTGAACAAATAAGCGACACTGCTCGGACAGAAGGTCCTCGCTGCGCATTGTCGGGGTTATTTACACATGGATTTAGGAGAGCGATTCGATGCAGAACTTGCTGCCAATCGGGCCTCTCGGGTCATCAGGGGATGTGGAGGGTGTTGCGAAGGTACCCGGGGCGCGCGAACAACTAACCTATTTGGTTCACGACATGCAGTCTGCTGTAACGTCCGTGAGTTTGATGGTGGAACTGCTCGAAATCGACGCAAGAGCTGGCGACGACCCCACACAACGGGCCAGAGCGATATCGGCGCTGAATAGCTGCTTACGGATGGCCTCGCTGTGTACCGAAACGGCCAGCCTGCTGAACGGCACGACTGGCAGAGATCCGGCACCACGTGAATTCGACCTGCTTGAACTTCTTGTTGAGGCAATGACTGTGTATTCGCCAATTTATGACCTTGTCGGCAAAAAACTGGAATTGAACACAAAATGCCGATTTCCGAAATTTTTCGGCATTCGCTCTCAATTGTTCAGGGCCGTATCTAACCTTCTCGACAACGGACTGAAACACACGTCGTACAACTCCACGGTGCTGGTTGTTTGCGCTGACACCGACGAGGACGTGTCAGTGTCGATTTCGGACAATGGTCCAGGTATGGAAGGACTGGCTAGCGGAACAGTGCAGCCGATTGGTTCATTGCCCGTAGTTCTCGAATGTTCATCAGATATTTCCGTACCGCTGCCCCCGGGGACCGGGTTGAAATTCGTGTCTGAAATTGTGGCTTTTAACGGCGGGAGTTCAACCATCGAACGAAATTCGCTTGGTGGCACAACGGTCACGCTAAAATTCCTGAAGCACTAGAAACTGCTCGATCGCACATCACGGAGAGACTATCCCAGAACTCCCTCTCCCTCGGGAAGGGTTGGGGTGAGAGGGAAGCTTCTCTGCGGGAAATACCGTTCGAAAACGCCTACACCGCGGCCGAAAACATTCTCCTCAACCTAGCGTTCTTCTTTTGGCTCCCCGGGGAGAAGGAATTTCACTTCGCCTTGCTGATGCGTTTTGGGATAATCAACAAGGAAAATGCCCGGGGCATTGCTGATCTTGGAAGGCCATTCGAAGACCCGTTAGACGCCTTCGAAATGGCGACCGAGTGATAGCGGCGAACCGATTAAAGGAAGTGGTGCGCCCCGACGAATGCGATTTCGTCAGGACGCACCTCCTCCTGAGTCCTGAGCCGATCGGGACGACTCGGGATAATTTCGCCTTTTGGACCGGGGTACGGTGGTCATTCAAAGCGAACCCAGAACACGAGAGAACCCGACACGCCGATCTTCACCAGGAATTACAACCGGCGACATGTAGTTCTCACTGAACTGATATTTCATTTATATCGTCGGGGGCTGAAACAATCGTGAGAGCGTTCCGCATTTCGCAGGTGGAGATATGCGATAACAAAAAGACATACTTTACGTTGCGGCGGTCGTTATGAATTATCCGATGTAATTAGTACGTACGACAACAGGCGAAACACGGTGAGCGAATTTTTAAAAGTGGCCCAGATGATTTTTGAAAATAGCTGGGCATAATGCGAACCGGCACAAGCGGAATCACCAGCTGTTCGCTGAACGTTTTGCTCCACGCTTCGGGGAGTAAACCGTAATCAGCAAGCACCCGAAAGAAATACGACCAAAACGCGGCCCTGAACGCGGCCCTGAACGCAGCAGAATTTCATCACCGGGTTTCTCTTCACAAACTTTTTGGGTTTGGGTCTTGCGCGAATGCGCCCCTGATACTCGGCATGCTCTGGGCATGCTCCGGGGCTTTTCGATAACGCCGAACCCAGGCCGATTACTCTGCCAGTGCAGATCGAACTGCGCCTTCAACCCAGCCCTTTTCAGGGAGTCCCTTGAACCCTGCGGACGTGAAGTAGACCCGGCAGCGGGGTGTGTAATCGCCGGTGTCCTCATAAGTCGGGTCAACGTCTATGCCGTTGATCCTTACTGTCGGCGAACCGGGGAAGCGGGTTTTCTCGCCAGTTTCGAGATCGGGGACTTTAACTTTGTTTATCGGTGCAGCAACACCGAAATCCTTGAGGACATCGCGAATTAAATCCTCGGCGGCGAGATGATTCGGGCAATCGTCAAACCAGAGCAGTTCAATGTTCATTATTGGTCTCCCAGCGTGCCATAGGCACATGATTCACAGCAGGAAGCTCCGGTAATCCACAGCAGCGCGAATGCGCTTGCGACCGGCTATTGGACTATTGGGCCGCCATTCACGACCCAACCCGCAACCACATCTCCCACAAAAGTTTCTCCCGCCTCTTATTTCACCATCTGGGCGAATATTGGCACCAGGCGTGATCGGGCCTCTGCACGTTCATCGTCATCATTCTCGACACCGAGCGCATCCTCTTCCTCAGGGTCGGCAATCAGATCAAACAGGCGTCCATCGTCGTACAGTTTCCAGCGGTGGTCGCGTATATATCTGGCGAACCGGTGAGTCCGCCCGCTCATAGGTTCGAAGTGGAAGTAAATCCAGTCTCGCGGATTTCCCTTCTTGCCCTTCAGTTGAGGCAAAAACGAACGCCCGTCAATCAGGTAATCATTGGGAACAGTAATCCCCGCTGCCTCGATAATTGTTGGAAGGAAGTCAGACGCATCGATCAGATCGGCTGTTATCCCGCCGGTGGGAATCGTCCCCGGCCAGCTGCAAATCAGCGGCACGTGCGTACCCCGGTCAACCGTCATCCCCTTCCCCCCACAAACCTCGGTGTGAGAGTGCATAACCGAACACACTTCCGTGGGCGAACCGTTGTCGCCGACATAAATGACCAGCGTGTCTTCGGCGATTCCCAGCTCTTCAAGTTTGGCGTTCACCCGTCCGATAACTTTGTCGTGATACTCGACCATGTCCTTGTAATAGCGTGCATCGTCGTCCCAGTCCTCAAGCTCTTCCCACGTTCGACCACCCAGCGTCTCGTTCGCCAGAGGCACGAAATCACCAAACTCCGGGCTATCGGGGGTTGGCTCCAGCGGACGGTGAGTCAGGGCCATCGGGAAATATACGAAGAACGGATCATCCTGGTTCCTGTCCATGAAATCGATAATGTAATCGGCGAAAATATCCTCACCGTACTTGCCATCCATTCCTTCCAGATACTTACCGTTCTCAAAAATAATCGGACTCTTGTACCGTGAACCTTTTTCCTCGGTGTGGTGCGGGTGCCACACACAGAATTCATCGAACCCGGCATCCTCTATCCGCTGGCCCTTCGACCGTTGCTCGGGAAATTCATCGGGCGGGCTGTAGGAATGAAGCTGCCATTTACCTGCGATACACGTCTTGTAACCGGCCTCAGAAAACAGGTGGCCGAAAGTAACTTCGTCGGGAGCGATTAACCCGAACCCGATGTAGTTGCGGAAGTTGTACTTGCCGGTCATTAGCTGAACCCGCGTCGGGGTACACAGCGGCTGTACGTGAGCGTTCTCAAAGCGAATACCTGCGGTCGCCATGCCGTCCAGCACAGGCGTCGCATACGATGTTCCACCATTCGCGCCAATCGCTTCGTACCCGAGGTCATCGGACATAATCAGCACAATGTTAGGTCGTCGGCCGCTGTTCGCTGTCATCCAGTGTTCTCTCCTCGGATTATTTTTATTCGTCGGGCCGGTTTCGTCGGGTCGGTAAAGTACGCCCGGGGTGCCGCGTCGCAAGCTTCGTGAGACACCCAGTTTCGCCAGTTTCGCCAATTCCGCCTGATCTCCAGATGCTCCCCGCCACAAACAAACTCATGATGTGGAGTCCGACAGGTAGTTCAGAGCGTTCAGGATCAGTTTCTGGAACTCGGGGTGCTGCTGCGACGAACCGGCGTGCCCGAGCGCGATGCTAACCACTCTGCCATCGCCAAACTTGTGTGACCAGCCGAGCGGCATCTCCTTGCCTTCAACAACGCCGTGTATGAACACGTCGATGCCCGGTTGAATGTCGAGACCACAGTAGCACTCATCATAGGTCCAGAAATCCGTAACCCCCGAGGCAATCGGATGTTCGGGATTACCGATATACACCTGGAACCACCCGAAAGGCGGATGCCAGCTTTCCCCAAGCACCCAGCCGCCGCCAGTGATTCTCTTCATCTCCGGCCAGTTGGGGCAAGACGCTGCCGAAATGTGAACCGAAAGCAGGGAGCCACCATTAGCAACGTAGGACTCGAACCCTGAACGCTGGGCTGCATTCAGATCATTATCCGTTTGGTCTTGACGGAGAGTGTTGAGCACGACGCAATCGAAGTTCGATAACCCCGTTGCCAGTTCTTGGGCCGATTCGGAAACCGTTATCGAATGCCCTGCCTGTTCCAAGAACGCCTGCAACACCGGTGTCGATTCTTCAAAGGGGTGTTTGCCGCCAGTAATCAGAAGCAGGTTCATTAAGTGTTCCCAGTTTATCTTTGTCGATCGGTTACGAACCTGGCAGAGGGTCGGCCTCGGTACGGTGCGTTGCCGTGGAAAGCCGGTGCCCCGATGCAGCCGGTGAAGTCAGCGCAGCCTGTGAAGCCGAAGCAGAGGTCGTTGCCGATTCAAGCACGCCCTGCTCGATTTCTGGCTTTCGCTCGGTGTTAACGGCAAGCCAGTCTTTTTGCCATATATCCATTAGCACGAATTTATAGCCATCACGCTTTACTTCGCGAACAACGCTGAACCCCGCCTTTGCGAACGACTTCTGCGCCCTGAAATTATCGGTTAGCGTATGCAGGTAAACGCGTTCAAGCTCGGTCGTAGTAAATATGTGCTGCAGGGCCGATATTGCGACATCAGTCCCGTAACCGCGACCCCAGTAATCGCGATTCCCGATCATTATCCCGAACTCGCACTGCGACTTTTCGACGTTGATGTCGTAGTACATGCAGTTGCCAATGTGTTGACCATCGAGCGTTTCGATTGCCATACGGACCGACCAGGGAGACGGGTAGTTAACGTCGGCCCGGTGGTATCGCAAATACTCGATAAACGAAAGGGTGACAGGCCGCGTTGCGTCGAGCCCCGCCAGTTCCGGGTCGATACGCCACGAATAGTCTGCCTCCGCATCGTCCATGATCTTCGACCGCAGCACGGTTAGATCGCCGACAACGCGCAGGTCAGTCGTCGCTTCCTGCTCGGCCTTCATAAAAGGCCACAGCTTTTTCCAAGACTCGCGCTTCATTCCGATGAGTCAACCTGTTGAATGCTTCTTTGATATCGATCCAGGCCACATCATCGTACTCATGATCGTGATCCGATGTGTCGCCGCCTACGTACTTCATTAAGTACCAGTGGACTGTTTTATCGATTCGCACGATGCTGTCATCTTTGAAAGGCAGCTTACCTATCGTTTCGCCAGCAGTCCGAAAGAAAGAGTAGTAAGTATCGTCTATCGGGGGGCCTATCTCAACACGGAGCCCCGTTTCTTCCGCCACCTCTCGAACCGCAGTATCAGCCACCGATTCGCCCTGTTCAGGGGTTCCCTTAGGGAGTGCCCACAGCGATTCGGAGCGGCGGTGGCAGAGAGCAACCGACAGGCTTCCATCGTTTTCCGTACGAAGCACAACACCACCGGCGGACCACCGGTCTATTGAATGATCAGTTGTGCGTTGTCTGCTCATCGAGTGAATAAGGAAATATCCGAGGTCTTCAGGGAATTTTCTGAGGGTCGTCAGACGACGTGACAAGTCTAACGCGATCAACCCGGCGAAACAAAATCGGAACTCCGAATCCCAAAATCCAGAGCCAAAGCCAAAGCCAAAGGCAGAAAGACAGATAACCAGATTCTATTGTTTTGTGACGTTGTTGCTCAAACGCTCGAGTGTATGACTCCGGTCAAAATTAACATCCTTGTAATATTCACCCCGCAATCAAATTGACACCGAACTGATCGAATTCGATAATTATGTGTTGGGTAAATGCGTAAGATGTTAGTTATCGACCAACGAAAACATCGTCCAGATGAAAAACACAATCGACATGCCGGGGTGGCAACACACCGCTTACGAACCAATGGACAAATGGCTCACAATATGTAGCGTACGAGTATGACCGCATAGTCACGGCGTGACGGATGCGGTTTTTTTTATGCCTGAACAAAAATTAGTCTGGGCACACGGTCAATGGACTTGCCGAATGATGGATTCGGAAGAAAGTAATTGAAAATTGGATAAGCACGACTTCGTCATCCGATTCGCCGGCGAAGGTGGTCAGGGGCTGGTCACATCTGCAGATGCTCTCGCACGAGCGGCCGCACACGCGGGCTACTTCGTTCAAACACATTCGACGTTTCCGTCGCAAATCATGGGTGGGCCCGCATCTTCGCAGGTAAGAATTTCAACCACCCCGGTGCTGAGTTCAGGCGATGGCGTCGATGTGCTTGTGGCACTGAACCAGTACGCATACGACCACCACTGCGACGATTTGAACAAAGGTGCCGTAACTGTTTACAACGCCGAAGAGTACACACTGCCCGAGGGCGGGCAATACTTCGGAATCAAGGCCGACGAACTTGCCAAATCGACCGGCAACGCCCGAGCGGCGAACATGGTTACTATCGGCGCGGTCGTACAGCTAATCGACTTCGACCTGAAAGAAATCGACGGGTTTATCACAGAACGTTTCACACGCGGTCGGCCCGGCGATGAAGAAATCATCGAAGCAAACATCAAAGCGGTCCGGCTGGGAGTCGAAATAGCAAGCACCAGTGGTTTCACTGTCGGGCAACTGAGCCCCCCGGTTCCTCACGAGGGCGAACAGATAATCGTTACTGGAAACGCCGCTATATCGCTTGGATCACTGGCAGCCGGCCTTAACTTCTACGCCGGTTACCCGATATCCCCGGCAACAACCATCCTGATCTGGATGGAACAAAACCTGTGGGGCGAAGGCAGGTTCGTTCACCAGGTATCTTCTGAAATCGAAGCGATCAACGCAATTCTTGGAGCCGGTTTCGCCGGCAGGAAAGCGATGACCGCAACCGCTGGTCCTGGTTTCTCGCTGATGAGTGAAGGTCTTGGTCTTGCCTGGATGACCGAGATACCCCTTGTTGTAACCAATGTTCAGCGTGGTGGGCCAGCCACCGGCCTGCCAACAAAATCGGAACAGTCCGACCTGCTCACGTGCATGCACCCTGCCCATGGTGATATCAAAATGCCGGTGCTGGCACCAGGCACGGTCGAAGAGTGTTTCTATGCTGGCGCACTGGCAACGAACTGGGCCGAACGATATCAGGGCCCGGTGATACTCGTTACCGAATTCAGCCTTGCCGAGCGCGGCGAGAACATCCGCAAGCCGAACCTCGATGAGATCAGCACCGAGAGCAGGGCAACGGTAAGCGAAGGCGATACGGGCAAGCGATACGATTCGTGGGATGGCACGACGCCACTACCGGGGATGCCCATTCCCGGCGGCCCCGGCGCATATGTAGCCAACGGTTCCGAGCACGATGAGATCGGCGACACCACACATCTGCCGCGGCACCACATTCGGCTCATGGAGCGTCGGTTCAAGAAACTCGACTTGCTTGATGGTGCCCATTTCGAGATAGAAAACCCAAAGGCGGAAACGCTAATAATGCCCTGGGGTAGCTCGAAAGGCCCTGCCCGCGAAGCGTACGACAGGCTCCGCGAACAGGGTGTGGACGTCGGGTGGGTTTACTCGGTAGCACTCCACCCACTGCCCGGTGATATTAAAGAAGTATTGAAATCGGCGGCCAAAATTATAGTTCCTGAACTGAACTATCTCGGCCAGTGGTCGGGCCTGCTGAGGCAGGAAGGCTACAGGGCAGAATCGATAACCCAATACACGGGGTTACCGTTCAAACCTTCAGACTTAGTGAAACTAATCGGCGAACGAGTCGGCGTTGGAGTTACTGCATGAGCAAGCGCAACAGTGAATACGATTTCGCGTGGTGCCCGGGTTGTGGCGACTTCGGAGTGCGTCGGGCGCTACAGGTAGCCCTCGAAGCCTACTCGGTGGAACATGAAGAGCCGCAATCGAAAAACGTCGTGGTCGCGGGCATAGGCTGTTCGGGAAACATGGTGCATCTGGTAGAGGGCGATCAGCCCTTCGGGATTCATGGAATTCATGGCCGGACCCTGCCGATTGCCTTTGGTGTAAAAACAGGTCGGCCCGACTTGAACACAGTCGTTGTTGCTGGTGATGGCGATTTCCTTTCGATTGGCGCAGAACACATTGGCCCGGCGGCAAATCGGAACATCGATATCACAGCCGTCATCATGGACAACGGTGTCTACGGACTGACAAAGGGCCAGTCCTCACCCACGACCGAGTTCGGAATGGTGACCCCATCGACCCCGCACGGCAAAATCGAAACTCCGCTCTCGCCGCTGAAGTACTACATGTCGCTGGGCGTCACCTACATTGCCTCTTACTATTCAAGCAAGCCGCGCCAGCTGGCGAAAATAATTCAGGAAGCGATGAACCACCGCGGTTTCAGCATCGTGCACGTTCAGTCGCCCTGCACAACCTATAACGACACTTACGATCTGCTGAAGGGCAAGCCAAAGGAAGGGATCAAGGGAATCGCCTACGCGATACCGGAAGATCACGACCCGACCAGTGCCCAGGCCGCTGTCGATCTGCTGGACCGCCCCGGTATTCCGCTGGGTTTGGTGTTCAGGCAGGAAGGTCAGTCGATGCAGGATCGGTTCGAAGGGCTTCAGGCTAAGGCACCGCAGAAGACAAACCAGGAAATTCTGGATTCATACCTGCTGAGGGTTTAAGGGTTTAACTGCCGATTAGCGCGGTCAGGAACTCGAAATTCGATCGAAAAGAAAGCCCCGCCATTCAGCGGGGCTTTCTGAATTCTGTGATTATCCCGAACTTACGAAGCTGTCTCCTTGTCCCTTCTCCTTGTTCCTGGTGGAGACGGGGGAGAGTCGGGCTCGTCGGTGAACACTACAAATCGGTAGTGGATACCTAGAGTTTGGAGAATTCTCTGCCAGATCAGTGTATTTTAGTGGGTTGTTTCTTACGTAGGTGTAGCGGTTGCCTGCCCTGAGCCTGTCGAACGGGTGGTCGCGGGGGTCAGAAGGGTTGGGGATGATGCTGTCGGGGCCGATGAAGCGTCCGATGCCGGTGCTCAGGTAGCGGGCATTGTAGAAATTCAGGCCGGTGCCTGCGTCGGTGATCTGGCCCGTGAATCCCCGTTCGGTCCCGAACGTTCCGGTCGAATTCCTCACATCACCAAACGGGTAGTAGGTCGCAGAACCGACCGAGTCGCCATCGGTATAGGCGGCGGCCGCCGGCGACCCGAGGTGGTCGACCTGTACGAACTCGAGTTCTCCAGCATCGTCAGTTGCCGCGGATCGCGGCAACTGCCACCCTTCTGCCTTGAAGTCTACCGAGCGGTGTCCTGAGGCTCTCGAAGAGTGGTTACGGCGGGATCCTCTGGTCATTTTCTCGCTCCTGTTTCTTGAGGCACTATCATGCCTCACTCAGGCAGCGATTCCACTTATCCCACTGTCCAGATTTCCGGGACCACTTCTGAACCACCTCACAATAGCGGGGGGTCGGCTCCTTAGATGGGAAGATGCCAAGTTAAGATAATACGATTAGTTGCTCGAAGGCTGAGAATCT
>CAYLWG010000077.1:0-13095 GCA_964387235.1 uncultured Dehalococcoidales bacterium | reverse complement strand
ACTTCAAGGTTTTTCTGCTGGTAAAACCCGAACCACACAGCCGAAACGCCTTCGAGCGTGTCCGATGGCAGTTCTTTGGACGATTTCCAGCCGGTGGCCTTCACATCGTCGATTGTGTAGATGCTGCTCGTATTGGCAGTGATCGAGGTTTCAAAGCCGAATTCGTTGGTATCGCCGGTACTCGTCACGGGGCCAGATTCCGAGCCAACGCCAGAGCCGATGCCAGGTTCAGAACCGCATGCGATGCTTGCGATTAGCAGAATCAGGAATAAAACGGTTAATGCCGGGCGGGGCAA
This sequence comes from uncultured Dehalococcoidales bacterium, assembly GCA_964387235.1. Classification (GTDB taxonomy): domain Bacteria; phylum Chloroflexota; class Dehalococcoidia; order Lucifugimonadales; family Lucifugimonadaceae; genus Lucifugimonas. The sequence continues at coordinate 12,799 of CAYLWG010000077.1, read as the reverse complement.
GCTAAAGTGCCTCTTCGATCTGGTCGATGTGTTCTTTGCGGTGATTTGAGCGTGTCAGCATGAACCGCAGGCCGAGCGAAACGATCGCTTCAGCTTTTTCTTCCGATAGCGACTCTATGATTTTGTCGAGTTCTCTTGCCCCATCGACGGCCATTGGGCCGGTGACTTCGGGCTTGAGTTGCTGCCAGTATGGCTCGAGAACCGGGTTCAAATGATCGTCCGTGACCAGTTCAGGGAGGGGGTCGCCGATATTCCAGTGCCTGAGCAACTCTGCCTGCCGACGGTCCCAGAACCCCATATGGGCAAAAGCGACGGCAACGGTCCAGCCGCCACCGAGGTCGGCAAGATAGTCGGGGTTCGATTCGACCAGCGCTTCGAGGCGAGCCAGCTACTCGGCATTCGCTTTCAGAATTTCAGGGTCAATTGGCATTTTTTCGCCCCTTTGCTGATTCTCGTGAGAAGTGTTCAAGCTTACCAATGTGTTTTAAGAGGGCGATTTGGCGATGGTGGTGCAGCGACGGCCGGGGGTCGGTCGGCTGTGTGCCAGTTCGCTGGTAATTGGATCAACGCAAGGCTGTCGTATTTCGTCACGCTACTAGACGCAAGCACGCCATTTCATGCAAGATCGGAGTACGGGCGGGAGAATCCTGACAGTTGGTTGGTGCCGAAGAAGCCGGGTGACGCGCTTAAAGAGTCACAGAGAAGGAAACGCGGGTTCGGCACGATCAAGCCCGGCCCGTTCGCCGGGCAGACCGGGCGTAAAGGTCTGATCGGCGCACCACCGTCCACCAAGCTATGGACGGGCACAAAGTAAAAAAGGTTGTTTACGTGATCGATTTTGATTGGTTTTCTTTGACATGGCCGAAACTGGATACAGTGGCGAATTGGGCAACAATCGTGTTAGCTTTCGTCGCCTTAATATTCGGCTTAAGCAATTACTTGCTGTTTGGTGGGTGGTGGTTATTCGGTTATCTGAAAAAGACTTGGCCAATAGAAGTTGAAATCACATCCGCCAATATGCAAGTTCATGCTCTAACTGGTGTGAGGCTGTCAAATGTGAGGGTCATTATTCAAGCCACGGTACGCCCGTACCGCTACGCGTGGAACCCAAGACGACCGATACGAATTCATGAAGTTTTTATATTGTTTCGGGGCTCAAGATCTTCAGATCTGCAACTCGGTAATCTTGAGAAGATTGAGCGCACTATCGAGCGAGATACGGAACTCCTCCATATGGTTGTGAAAATCGGTGTCGAGCAACTGAACAATTCGGATCAGATCGCATTATTAAGGGGTGAGGCTTTAACTTTGGAAATTGTGACCACGCAATCTCCGCGATCAAGAAAAATCGTGCGCACCTCATTTAAGCCGTCGAATGTACATTATTATGTGGACGGCGATGCTACTACGGATATGCAAGCGCTGATCGTCAATCTTGAGAAACCGCCAGGAGATGAAACGACCCCACCCACTTGTAAGTAAACGGAACCCGTCTTTCAACTCACAGGACGGATGTGGATATCAAGGATGCCGCCCGGGGCAGATGCTGGGTTGGCTATCACCGATGAGATGATTTACGCCGTAATCGCCCCGGTTCTGGCTGCCCTCGTGACTTTTTGGGCTACTCGATACCGAAATCGAACCACTCGCCAGATAACGCAGTATGACGATTCGCAAAGTCGTATCGGCTTATACATTTATGTATTGCACATCGTATACAGTAGTGTATAATCACCTATATGAACGCTGACCAATTCATGCGGTTCCTACGAAAACAGCACAATGTGCAAATCGTCAATAAAGGCGGTCGGCACCCCAGGCTGGCGATCCTCGAAAACCGTAAGGCAGTGGTTCCCACGCATGGTGGCCGTAAGCAACTCGGAAAGGGGTTGATGAAATCCATCATGCGGGACCTGGGAATCAGTGGAGCGCCACCGAATTAGTCAGAGTTCGACTGGAAAAGTGAGGGAACGGTCGAGAGGCCGTGCGGCAACGAGCCGCAACGTAGAAGGAACCCAAACCATGACCACATTCGAATATCCCGTTGTACTCGAGTTGGACGATAACGACACCATAATGGCGTCGGTGCCAGACGTACCGGGAGTCCGCTCGTTCGGCGAGGATGAAGCCGATGCGATCAATCACGTCAGAGAGGCGTTGATTGTGATGCTCTCGGCAATGATGGACGATAACGATGACATTCCAGTGCCGGGCAAGGTTGGCCGCGGTAAGGCCATAGTGACTGTGCCGACGTTGGTTGCTTCCAAATTGATGGTTTACAACGCTATGAGGGAACAGGGAGTTTCTCGATCTGAACTCGCTCGACGTTTAGGTGGGAAGAACCCGACTCATATCACGCGGCTACTGAACGTTCTTCATCAATCTCGACACGATCAGATCGACGAGGCGTTGGCGGTTCTCGGCCAGCGACTGGTTGTTGAGTTGAAATTTGCTCCGCCAGGTTACGTTGTGAGCCGAGGCAAAGTTTCCACTACGAAATACACGATTCATAAAAGCAGCCGGAAGGTGGCAGAGACGGCTGCACCGTCTATCGTACGGTCAGGTAAATCGGGCTGACGCTGGATTTCGGAGACGGGATGATTTCCTGCGTCTTGACGTCCACCCGGTATCCGATGCCCGCGCGCAGCACGAACGAACAAGTCCCGCGGACGTGCGAAACTGAAGATGCGAAGCGACGTGTTTGCAAAGTCTGAACTTGCGGAGCGACGTCGCTGGACGGTCAGACTCGGAGTCCGCTGGAGAAAGTCGCAAGTGTTGTCTGATCGGCGTACCGCTGTCCACAAAGCTGTGGACAGATACGGAGCAGAAGAGGTTGCCATTTGGCCAATAACCGAATAAAACTGGCGGTATTCGATGTCGATGGAACCCTTTTGCGCGGCGATACCGCGTGTCTTTGGATTGCCCGGCGACTTGGCAAGTACGACCGAATGCTCGAATTTGAGCAATCGCGCGGGAAGTCCGAGGTGAGCGCGGCACGTGAAGAGATGGCTTCGTGGTACAGGGGGGCGACGCCCGACGCCCTGCTTACCGATCTCGAAGGGTTTCCCTGGGCACCCGGGCTGTTCGAAGGCATTCGCATGCTGCACGACGCGAGCGTGAAATTAGCACTGGCCTCTGTCGGCTGGGAGTTCGTGGTTGAAAGAATCGCCAGAGAACTGGGCATTCAGTGGACACTGAGTACAAAACTCGATTTTTCGACTGGCGATATCGGTCATGTGTGGGGTGAGCACAAGGTAGCGTTCGCATCTAATTTGGCGACAGGATTGAAAATCGACCGGGAAGCTGTCGCATGTGTGGGAGATACCGAGGGCGACTACCCAATGCTCGACTACGCTGGTCTTGGAATCTTCGTTGGGAATTTAGTCCCACCCGGCAAAAAGTATCTGCATATGCCGTCGGCCGACATTCGTGATATCGCAGCGGCGATTATCGAGGGCTGAAAGCCAATGTTGGGATACATCCGGGTTGTCTCACCACCCTGAAGCAAACGGAACCGGTCGGCCAGACGCGGGATTTTCGCCGGTGAAACTGGGCGCAAGGGTATGATCGGCGCACCACCGTCCACGAAACTCTGGACAGGCTCGAAGCAAAAAGGTTGTTCACATGACAGATGAACAGACTCTCGATGACATCGTTTCAAAGATTCGTGAGGAAGCATCTTGGATTCGTGATCCGCTCGTCATTTCCGGCCTCCAACCCGACGACTCACCAAATGACATTGCATGGACTCCACCGGCCACATGGAATGTTTGGGCACTTGGGTACAAACTAGCTGCTGAATCCGTCGCCGCTGCCGTCCGAGGTGCGTTCAAGGCCGACTTTGCTGTTTACCCGCTGGTCAGCCTTTATCGCCACTCTATAGAACTGAAACTCAAAGCAATATGCATTACAGCAAATCGTTTCACTGACATGAGCTACGAGACCCGAGTCAAAAAACTTAAAGGCCACAAACTAAGTTCGCTATGGGACTCAGCTGTTGAATTATCTCGGGCCGCGGGCCTTGACCTGCGCGACAGCAGCCAAGTCGATCTTGGTGCGTTCCACACTCGGTTGAAAGAACTCGAGGAATTGTCACCAACCGGGCAGGAAGCCCGGTATCCCATACTGACCACCGGTGAACCGAGTTGGCAGAATGTTGATTACCTAAATCTGCGTCAATTCCGGAAGACGATGACAGGTATTTGGCACTTACTAGAAGGCATAGAGGGTGAGCTCGAATCTCGCGCAGAAATATACGAGGAATTTTATCGCTACTGACCCCCACACCCGCAAGCAAACGGAACCTCTTCAGGTCAACGGTTGCTCACGTGGTTGGTCGTATTTACAGTTAACCGCTGTGTCGCTTGTTGTTTGAGTGGCGCTGAGTGAGTGTTTTGTTGGGTGCTTCGGTGGGTGTGGGCGTTAGATTGAGCTTTCCCCTCACCGCAACTTCTTCCTTTGGCTCCAAAAGGAGAGGGGGCTTTGCTGGCGTAACCGCCCAATCCTCTCGCACCAGAGGGGCGTTCGAGACCGTCACTTAGTCCTTTTCGGGGGATCTGGGCTCTAGGATTTACAACGTTGCGGGGCTGTTGTCTGGGAAGCTGGGCGAGAGTCGGCAGCATGAAATCGAGAACGAGCAGCTGACGTTTGGCGAGTCCCGTTGGGGCGGATCACACGGCGGTGGCACAAACTCCGATGCGGGCGACGGTCGCACGCGAATCGCTTTCACACAGATCAATGGCCCGGTTCGCATGGTAAGAACCGACAGGACTTTGCTTGTAACTGCTGAAATTGAAGCCGTAACGCACGATACATGCAGCAGATGCCTTGAACCGGCGACTATGAGCGTGAGCGTTGCGCTGGAAGAGGAGTTCACCCCGAAAAACGCCGACCTGATGGGAAGCTTTCGCAATCGCCCGCTGCCAGAAGAAACAGAAGCCCCGGAAGCCCGAGAAGCCCCAGAAGATGGAGATTGGTCGCACGACCCGGCGCTTTTCATCGACGAGCAGAACTATCTTGACCTGAGCGAGGTGTTGGGTCAGGCGCTTACCGGCGCAACTCGAATTGCACCACTTTGTAGCGACGCGTGTCTCGGAATCTGCCCCACTTGCACAGTAAATCGCAACGAAATTCAATGTACATGTGCCCAAAGTACGACCGACCCGCGCTGGGAGGCTCTTGCGGGATTGGTGGATAAAGGCGCAAAATTCCCCAGTTGATCGGATCATAAGGCCACCAGATCGGGCCAGATAGCCGCCAGTTGGCTGACTGAACATTTAGAAAATGGCACCACTACCAAAGAAAAAACATACCCGTGCCCGCAAGGGTGGCAGGAACGCCCACAACGCTATAAAGTTGCCGGCGCTTTCCATTTGCCCGTGTTCGCGCAGGGAAGTAATCCAACCGCACATCGCTTGCCCGGAGTGCGGGAACTTTAAGGGACGCACAGTGAAGGGCGATTGGCCCCAGGCGAACCTTCTTGAAAAGGTCGAACCGGTCGCAGTCGCAGCCGGGTCGTCATCTGAAGAGTCGAAGTCTTAGCAAGGGCTGCTCAGGAGAGTCGTTCCAGTATGACCACAGAGACAACTTCAAAGATAGCGTTCATATTCCCGGGCCAGGGTTCTCAGGCCGTAGGAATGGGCAAAGACCTCTACCTGAATTCCATCGCTGCCCGCGATGTGTTCGATGAAATCGACGAGATTCTGGGTCGCAAGCTCACGACGACGATATTTGATGGCCCTGCGGAAGACCTGACCCGAACCGAGAACACTCAGCCGGCGATTCTGGCGACTTCTATCGCCACGTGGCGGGCGATGGAGGAAGCGACGGGCGTTCTCCAGATTCCTAATGCAACTGCCGGGCACAGCCTTGGCGAATATTCTGCACTTGCCGTTTCGGGCGTTTTGAGCATTACGGATGCTGTGACTCTGGTTCTTGAACGTGGCCGCCTGATGCAGGTTGCGTGCGAGGAACGACCGGGCGGCATGGTTGCGATTATTGGTCTCGACGAAATCACTGCCGAGGAAATCTGCCGTGAGTCGGGCGCCGAGATGTCGACGATCAATACGGCTGAACAGATTATTATCAGCGGCGATCACCGAAGTCTCGCAATGGCTATCGATATCGCTGGCGTGCGTGGTGCAAGGAAGGCGATTCCGCTACAGGTTAGCGGTGCTTTCCATTCGGGCCTGATGAGTCCGGCCCAGCACGGTTTGAATTCCGTGATCGATTCGCTTACCTTCCATGATCCTTTCGTTCCCCTGATCGGTAACGTGGCGGCACGTTCGCTTGCTACTGGCGAGGAAGTTCGCGAAGAGTTGCGATTACAGCTGACTTCGTGTGTGCAGTGGAATAACACTGTGCGGTTCATGCTTGACGATGGGATTCAGAATTTCTACGAGATCGGGCATGGGCGAATACTTTCCGGGATGGTAAAGAGAATCGACCGCGAAGTGAGCGTGACCAGCGTTGGCGATTTCGCTTCGGTGCTCGCATACGCAAGCGCTTCCTAGTTTCGCCAGGGGTTAGACAGGGTTCGATAGGCCTTCGCTTCTTCATCTTCACCCGAAGTATCGATGTAGCTTTACGCTCGACACTTTTGACCGATTCTCCTGCTCGACCGTTCCCGCTTAAACGCCCAATTCATAACGGATAGCCCACTGACCGGTGTGGCCGATTTTCCAGTGTCCCCTCGCAGATCAAAAATCACAAAGTACGAACCAGACCGCCTCGACGATCTTGTCGATGGAGTGCCTGTCAGCGAAGATGCCCCGCCGATTCGCGGTGGGCGCACAGGTTCCCGCGCCGCGGTGGTTCAAGCACTTTATGAATCCGATGCGTCGGGGCATCCTGCCGTGGCTACAGTCACACGTCTTGCCGCCGAGCGGGGGCTGAGTGACGACGATATCGACTTCGCCACGCGCCTGGTTAGGATGTGCGAGGAACAGCGAAACGGGCTCGATTCACGTTTAGCGAAGATAGCGTCGCAGTTCCCTCCTGATCAGATGGCCCTGGTTGATCGGAATGTGCTGCGGGTTGCGATGGCTGAATTAGAGATGAGCGATGCTGCTCCGAAAAAGGTGATTGCGAACGAAGCGGTTGAACTCGCACGGTTGTTCGGGTCGGATTCGTCGCCCAAATTCGTTAACGGAGTACTCGGCGCTCTGCTAGGATAAGTTGCCGTTCGGCCATAATTGTGGTCGGCGTTATTTGTTACAACAAGTTAGAACGGGAAGGTTGTCTCGCACGACCTCTCCGAGCCGGGGAATGAAGTAAATGGCTAGTGTGTTGGATCGAGTCCGCGATATTGCGGTCGACAAGCTCAGTGTTGATGCCTCAGAAGTTTCGGCGGATTCTTCCTTCACGGAAGACCTGAATGCCGATTCACTGGACGTTGTTGAGTTGATTATGGCGATCGAAGAGGAATTTGGTTCTGATGACCAGCCACTCGAGATCTCGGACGAAGACGCTGAAGGTATCAAGACCGTTCAGGATGCCGTTAAATACCTGAGTGCTCGCGGAATTACCGACTAAATTTTTGTCCCGGTGAGTGACCTCAGCGTATACAGCACCCTGCTAAATGGTGTCTGTGCTGACCGGCACTCCAGCAATTGACCGCCCCGTTTCTTTCGTTTATTTGCAACATCCCGAGAACGGTGCGGTTTTTTGTTGCCGTTTTTTAGATATGATCCCCCAGGAATCATGGCTGCGCCCGGTCATTCGCATGGTCGCAACACGACGAACCAAAAGAGTAAAGCGAACAGCGCGTCTTAAAACACGTAGCGTGAAAACCCTTCCTGGACACGCAGGCACGCAACGCGGTTGCACTGGCGCTTTTTGGTTTTTAATTACCGGCGCTGTGATAACTTGACGTTGGCTTTTTCAGACTCAACCGGGCCATCAGCAAGCAATCGGGTCGCTTCACTTTGACAATTCCCTCCATTGATCCATCTGGTGATCCATCTGGTGGTCCATCTGGCGCGGCGGGCCCAACGGGCTCTTCGGGCGACGGTGGTTGGAACTCCATAGAGGATCTGGCCGATGCAGTTCGGACCTGTACGAAGTGTCAGCTGAATAAAGGCCGGACGAACGCGGTACCGGGCGATGGTTCGACGGTCGCCAGCATCCTGATTATCGGCGAAGGCCCAGGGTTTCACGAAGATCAACAGGGTTTGCCTTTCGTGGGTCGCTCTGGAAAGCTGCTCGACGAACTGCTGGCTGCGGTTCCGCTGTCACGCCAGGATGTGTTTATCACGAACGTAGTGAAGTGCCGCCCGCCAGATAATCGCGACCCACAACCCGATGAAGTCGCAGCTTGCCGTCCCTATTTAGATCGACAGATGGAGCTAATAAACCCTAAAGTTATAGTTACGCTTGGTCGCCATTCGTATCTACGGTTTAACCCGGACGGGAAAATATCGAGGGATCATGGCAAGATACTGCGGTGGAAAGACCGAATCCTGTTCCCGCTTTACCACCCTGCTGCGGGACTGAGAAATCCTGCGATAAAGCGTAACTTACAGGAAGATGTACTCCGGCTTCCCGAGGCACTGAGAGAATCACTGAAGGTGTCGATAAAGGCATCAGCTGAAAATCCGATGTCCGAACCCGTACCGACGGAATCGGCAGAATCTGCACAATTACGGCCTGACAGGCCAGAACCCGCCAGCGCAACACAGCAAGAAGCGCAACAACAGGAAGCCCCATTGGCCGACACGTTGGCCGACAAACGGGCCGACACACGGGCCGACTCACTGGAAATACAAAACGCCAGTACAAAAATATCTGAACCAATTATTGAAGAAGAAACAACCAGAGAAAAAGGAGATCGCCAGCTGGGGTTTTTCTAACAGCTACGCAAATTATGTTCCGTTCAAGACTGCTTAAATGCAGCCGGTAACAAGCGCGTAGTACCCCGGATGGCACCATTCCACCCGTATGACAACTAAAACTACCGATTCTCCGTGGATACGCGTCCTGCCGCTTGGTGGCCTCGGCGAGATCGGCAAAAATATGATGGTCATCGAAACTGTCGATGACATCGTTGTGATCGATGCCGGAGTGCTGTTCCCTGAATGGAACATGCCGGGCATCGACGTGGTAATCCCCGATATGGACTACCTCGAAGAAAACGCTGATCGCGTCCGCGCACTGCTGATTACTCACGGCCACGAAGACCATATCGGTGCCGTACCGCATTTCTTGAAGCGACTTTCTGTGCCGGTGTTCGCCCCGGCAATGGCGCACGCACTACTGAATGACAAACTGCGGCAGGCCAAGATGCGAGATCAGGCCGACCTGCGCCTGATTCGCGCCGGAGAACAACACGATATTGGCGATCTGAGGGTCGAGTGGTTCAGTGTCTGCCACTCGGTGCCAGATTCGATGGGCATAGCGATCGACACTCCCGCCGGGGTGGTGATTCACACCGGTGATTTCAAGATCGACAACTCTCCCGTGATCGGGAAACCATCTGACCTCGGCGTGCTTGCCGATATTTGTCAGGATGGCGCGCTGCTGTTGATGTCGGATTCGACTTACGCTGAAGAGGAGGGTTACTGCCCTTCGGACCGCGAAGTTGTCGAGAACCTGCCTCGTCTAATTGGCACCGCAAAGGGGCGTGTAATCGTCTCCAGTTTTGCATCGCAGATAGCGCGAATTCAAATTATTGCCGATGCCTGCATGGCCCATAAGCGGAAACTCTGCGTCGTCGGTCGCAGCATGGTCAACAACACCAAAATCGCCCGCGAACTGGGGCATCTCGATATCTCCGGCGAATTGATGGTCACCGCGGCCGAAGCCAACAGCCTGCCCGACGATAAGGTTTTGATTCTTACGACGGGAAGCCAGGGCGAACCGCAGTCGGGCCTCGTCAGGATGTCTCGCAACGATCACCGCGATATTACTATCAGAGACGGCGACACCGTAATCATGTCGGCCAGCACGATTCCCGGGAACGAAACTCCGGTAAACGAATCGATCAACGATATCGTCCGGCTTGGTGCGAGGGTTATTACGAACCGTGAGGAGCGCACGCACGTGCCCGGCCATGCCCGAAAAGAAGAGTTGCGTATGATGCTGAACGTTACGAGGCCAAAGTATTTCGTTCCGCTTCACGGTGAATACCGGATGCTTAAGGCCCACGCTGAACTCGCCGTTTCGACCGGGGTCGAAAAGCAAAACGTGTTCCTGATGACCGATGGGGATGTGCTGGAACTAGACGCAAATGCTGGCGAAGTGGTCGACCGTATCGAGGCAGGCCACATATTCGTTCACGGACTGGGCATGTGGGACGAATCGGGCAACGTGGTGGTCGAACGTCGGTCGCTTGCTCACAATGGCGTGGTAACCGTGGCGTTCACACGAAAATCTGTAGATGGGTCGCTTATTGGCGGGCCAAAAATCGTGTCAGTCGGTTTTGTTCACACAGAGGATGCCGACGAGCTTTTACGCGAAGCTGAAGATGCGCTGACTCCCGTCCTGAAAAAGGCACTCAAGAAGTCGGGGGAGTGGGCAGAGATCGAGCGGATCGTGCGCACGACCGTCGGTAGTTTCCTGAGTCGGCGGACGAAGCGGCGACCATTGATAATCACCAGTGCCATTGACATCTAACTTCGCATCGAAGCAAAGCCAGTGAAATTCGTAAAGACAGTTGCATCGAAAACTGGACGATTGATCGGATCGGCCCTGAAGGGCGTCGCATGGCTCATTGCGTCGGCACCATCGCAACTATGGTTTGTGGTGGCGCTGGCGGTGATTGCCGCCGCTGCTTACTTCGGATTTCAGGATGAGGCTGGAACTTTTGTCGGCTGGTCGGCTGTGCCGCTGGGCCTGTGGCTCGTGCCAGTGCTGTTCTTCACCCTGTTCAACCGTTCGGTTCTGGTACGCAGGTGGCGCTGGATATTATCGTCGTTGCTGCTCGGACTCGCGATATCGGGCGGTCTTGGAATTTTCTACACGACCGACGCACCTTTCAGTGGCGATACGTTCGGTGGTGATATTGGCATCGCAATTTCGCGCTTGCCGTATGAATGGAGCCGATTCGACGTTTCGACATCCGAATACGCCATCGCCTGGGCTCGTGTAATCGGCCTGCTGGTTATTGCGACAATCGTCTTTTCGCCGAGCGGGTCGAAGCGGCTCGGCACCGGGTCGGTTCGTCTGCTGCTTGTTACTTACGTGATGGTAGCGGCTGGCTTTGTGGTTCTGAACCGTCGATTCGAAAACTGGCGGTACGAGCGTTCGCAGGTGAAGGCACTGCGGGCAGCTGACATGGCTGAATACGAAGCCGATCAGAAAGCGCAGGCCGATGCCCGCGCAACCACCGGCGCGCCAACTGAGCCGGTCGCAGCGACTGACAACGGGGTCACTTCTGGCGATGGAGCCACTCCTGGCAAAGCGAACGAAGGCTCCGGCGATCAACCGGACTCCGAACTTGCAAAGCTCGTCAGCCGAATGCCCGATGACCCCGCAAGCCCCATCACCGTTGCCTACCCGACCCCCGGCGAGGTCGAGGCAGCCGAAGAGACTTCTTCAACATCAGCCCCCGACTACTCTGCTGCACTCCGCTACCAGTGGCGTCTACCGAATCGCGAAATGCTTGCGATTGCCAAACCGGGCGGTATTACACAGGAAGAAATCGGCCACACGAGCGATCTTGTAGTGCAGTCGCTTCAGCAGTTTGGGATCGACGTAAGCGTCGACCAGGTGCGACAGGGACCAACGGTGACGATGTACGGACTCAGCCCCGGCTGGAAGGGCCGATCAGAGGAAAATACAGGCCACCGGGTTCGTGTCGATACGATTCTCGCGCGGGAAAAAGACATCGCCCTAGCGCTCGCATCGCCCAGTCTCCGCTTTGAAGCGCCGGTTCCGGGTGAATCGGTGGTTGGTATCGAGGTGCCGAACGCCCACCCGACTCAGGTCACTCTGCGTTCGGTCATGGATTCACAGGAATGGAACGACTTTAAAAAGACGGCAGCATTACCTGTGCCTCTCGGTCTTGGCAGTGGTGGTGAACCTGTGATGGCCGATCTCGCGCGTATGCCGCATATGCTCGTGGCCGGGTCAACCGGTTCCGGCAAGAGCGTTTGCATGAACGCGATTATCACGGGCCTGATAATGACGAAAACGCCACTCGAAGTCCGGCTAGTGATGATCGACCCAAAAAGGGTGGAGCTAACGCCGTACCAGGGCATCCCGCATCTCTACACCCCGGTAGTGGTCGAAGCCGACCGGGCAATTATCGTGTTGAAGTCACTCGTCGATGAGATGATGAGTCGCTTCCGCCAGCTCGAACAGGCAAGCGTCAAGAACATCGCTTCGTATAACACCAAAGTCAACGATAAGATGCCGTACCTCGTCATCGTGGTCGACGAGTTGGCCGACCTGATGCTGACGAGCGCAGGTGAGGTAGAGCGGTTGCTCGTTCGCCTTGCTCAACTGGGGCGCGCTACGGGCGTACACCTTGTAGTGGCGACGCAGAGGCCGTCGGTGGATGTGGTCACCGGGTTAATTAAGGCGAACTTCCCGAGCCGCATTTCGTTCGCTGTGATGTCGCAAATCGATTCTCGGACAATTCTTGATTCACCGGGAGCAGAAAAGCTGCTCGGTCGGGGCGACATGCTTTACATGCCGATCGACAAGCCCAAACCGGCACGCGTACAGGGCGCTTTCCTGAACGATAGCGAAATCGAGAGCGTCGTGACCGCATGGCAGAACACGGGCAGCCCGCCACTGCCAGAGCTGCATGTAGCGTACGACGAGGCGGGGGCCGAGGACGGTTCACGTTCGAGTTCGG
>CAYLWG010000076.1:0-13256 GCA_964387235.1 uncultured Dehalococcoidales bacterium | reverse complement strand
AGCTTAAAACTAAAGAATCTTGCGTAACCGCTCGATCGCCTCTCGCAGGTTTTCCTGCGAATTTGCAAACGAAATCCGGATGTATCCATCGCCGAACTCACCGAATGCGGTACCGGCCAGAAGTGCGACGCCAGCCTCATAGAGTGCCTTGTCGGCAAATTCTTGCGACGACATGCCCGTACCGCGGATGTTTGGGAATGCGTAGAACGCACCCTTCGGGGTTGGGCAGGTGATTCCGGGCAGCGAATTCAGCCCTTCCACGATAAGATCGCGGCGTTTCGTGAATTCCTCCATCATCGCCACCACCGAGTCCTGTGGGCCCTCGAGCGCGGCGATAGCGGCCATCTGGCTGAAGACCGATGTGCAGGAAACGCTATTCGTCATCAACCTGGTGACCGGCTCCACGAGAAAGTCCGGGAACACGCCATAACCGAGCCGCCAGCCGGTCATCGCGTAGCTCTTTGAGAAACCATCGAGAATGATCGTTCGTTCCTTCATACCGGGGAATTTCGTTATAGAAACATGTTCCAGGCCGCCGTAGTACATGTCCTTGTAAATCTCATCGGCCAGCACCACGAGATCGTTCTCGACGGCCATCTCGGCGATCTTTTCGAGATCGGATTCGGGAATCACGCTGCCACACGGGTTATTGGGCGAATTTACTACCAGCAGTTTTGTACGCGGCGTTATCAGGGAACGCAGATTGTCGATATCGGCGTTGTAACCGGCCTCTTCGTTCAACTGCATAGGAACGGCAGTACCGCCCATGTAGTTAATCATCGATTCATAAATCGGGAAGCCGGGGTTCGGGTAGATGACCTCGACCCCCTGTTCAACCAGTGCCATCATCGTGAAGAACATTACCGGCTTGCCGCCGGGGGTGACGATGACGTTTTTGGCAGAAACTTCGTATCCCTGCCGTTCGGTCTGGTGCTTTGCGATCGCCTCGCGTAGTTCCATTTGACCGGCCGATGCCCCGTAGTGGGTGTACCCATCGTCGAGCGCTTGCTTCGCCGCGTCGCGAATATGCTCGGGGGTGTCGAAATCGGGTTCTCCGATCTCGAGGTGGATGATCGATTTGCCCTGGCGTTCCAGTTCTTTGGCCTTGGCGAGGGTTTCGAACGCTGTTTCGGTACCCAGAAGTGCCTGACGAGATGCGAGCTGTGTCACTGTGGCGGAGCCTATTCGACTAAGTGCTTGCTAAACCGGCTCGGATTCACCTGCCCGATAGACGCTTTACTGAGTCGACTTCAGGCCGTTACGGAATCCGCAACAAGTAGAAAAGTCTGTTCCTGCGCAGAGGCCATGTCAACAACCGCTGAAACAGTATCGGGACATAGAATTAGCATTGATTAAAATGCAAGGCAACGACGCCGCTGACGAATTCGGTTGCAAACAAAATTTTCGGTCATGCAGTTGTCGTAATACGCCTTGCCCGCCCGACCACGCTGCGAGGCCTGAATGGAGCCTGTTCAACACATGACACCACCCGGAAATGCACAACCTAACCGCCAGAACCTGATGAAGCGGCTCATCAAGGCCAATAAACCTGCATACGGGGTTTCCGTTCAGTTCCCTTCCGCTGAAATTGTCGAAATGATCGGGGAGTTGGGCTTCGACTGGGTGCTGCTCGATGCCGAGCATGGTTCGATTACCCCCGACAACATTGGCCCGTTGATAATGGCGGCGGAGATTCGAGGAATCACCCCGATCGTTCGCCCTGAAAAGAACGACCCGGCGATTATCAATAAGTATTTAGATCGCGGGGCGATGGGTGTTCAGGTTCCACATGTAAATTCTGCCGACGAAGCACGGGCCGCTGTTAACGCGTGCCTTTACCACCCGCAGGGCGCACGAGGGCTTGGTGGCGGCAGAATGGCCGACTTCGGATGGGGTGCGCCAACAACCGAATACGTTGTCGAATCGAACAGGGAGATGCTCGTTTGCATCCAGATCGAAGACATAGAGGCTGTTGAGAACCTCGACGAAATTCGGTGCCGGATATCGAGGGGTTTTTCATCGGGCCAACCGATCTCGCCCAATCACTGGGCCACCCCGGCGACAACGGACACCCGGACGTGCAAAAAGTCGTGCAGGAGACGTTCGACCGGATTCACGCTGCTGGCAAAGCTTCGGGTACACCGAGTGCTGCCGAGCAGGCCCTAAAGAACACCGAGGCGGGCATTCTGTACCACTACACCCACATTCCAACGTTTATGAGCATGTACGGTCGGCAGTTCATGCGGACTGTCGGGCGGGAATAGGAAGCGTTAGACGTTGACGATGGATTACGTGGCGTGGGCCGAGTGGTACGACATCTTCTATTCGGCAGCCGATCCGGGTGATATCGAGTTTTATCATGGGCTTTGCAGGGCATCGGGCGGGCCGGTGCTCGAAATCGGCGTCGGGACTGGCCGAATCGCAATCCCGCTCGCGCAGCAGGGAATGGAGATTGTTGGGATTGACCTGAATGAGCCAATGCTCAAAATGGCCCAACAAAAGGCACTGGCGGCTGCACCGCTTTCAGGAAGTCTGAAACTTATTCAGGCCGATATGCGGAACTTCGATCTGAAACGCCTGTTTCCAGTGGTGACGATTCCGGCGAGAACGTTGCTCCTGGCTACTACCGGGGAAGAGCAGTTTCAAACGTTGTGCTGTGCGGCAGGTCATCTGGCACCAGACGGCACACTGGCCTTCAACCTGTTTTACCCCGACCCGGAGATGCTGGCTGACGACCCCGATGAGGAGTTCCTGCTAGAAGTAGTCGATAAGCCAGATGGCGGTAGGTACGTTCTAACAGCCAGAAACCGCTTTGACACTGCCGTTCAAGTGAACCACGGCGTGCAGATCGCAGAAGAACTGGATGCAGCGGGAGTAGTGCTAAGACGCCAGGAACTCGAAGTTGTGGTGCGTTATATGTACCCAGAACAGGTGATTGCGCTCTGCGAACGGGTTGGTCTGGAAGTGATCGAAATGTGGGGCGACTTCGAGGGTTCTGACGTCACAGAGCAGAGCGACGAGATGGTCGTTATCGCCCGCCACGCCCCGAGGAACAGCAAGTGATTCGCGGGCTGCCGGATAGTGAATTCGACCAGTTTGTTTATCAGCTTGCACCCAGCGAGCCAAGCACGTTATCCAGCATGATATCGACTGCCGCTTCCGTAATCGGCTGGCCTGTCAGTGCCGATACGATAACCGACCCGAACAGGGCTGTTCCAACGAATTGTGGGTCGGCCCCCGTGCCTATCTCCCCGCGTTGCCGTGCCCGCTCGAAAATCTGACGCAACTGACGCTGGCGGGGTTCGAATATTAATCTGTGAAAAGGTTCAAGCAGTTCGGGGTTCTGTTCCCGTTCAACCAGCAATGTGCCTATGATTGCCGCACCCCGACCGCCAAGTATCAGCATACCGCCACGGTCGACGATCATCGTTTTGATGTCACCCCGTAGCGAGCCGGTGTCCGGTGTTTCATCAATAACGAGTGACCTGTTCATTGCGTGCAGCACGAGTTCTAATTTCGTGGCGAAGCGTCTATAGATGGTAGTTTTGGCGACACCGGAGCGGGTGGAAACGCCTTCTATCGACATGGCCGAATAGCCTACTTCGCCCAGCAGTTGGATAGTGGCCTGAAGTATTGCGCGGTCGACCTCGGGGTTACGTGGTCGACCGCGCACGCCCTGCGTTCTGGCACTTTTGGCACTTTTGGCGGTTTCGGGTTGTTGCGGTTGCTCGGACATCTTTTATCAGTCTGCAACAACCTCAACCTCAGCGTCTGCCGGGGCGTCGACGGAAACCGGTTCAGTTTCGTGCGTTTCGAGAGGGGGCATAAACCGCATCACCAGCACCGCCCCCACCAGTGCGACACCCGACCCAACCAGCACCGCGAGTCCAAAGGCATCGGTAAACGCCATACGCGCTTCGGCGGCGAGCAGCGCAGCCTCTGCCGGTGGTAACGATGCAGCTGTGCGGAGTGCTGCACCGATGGAATCGATCGACGCTTCGGCAGCCTGTGCGGGAAGTGCCACTATTGATTCGACAGTCGATTCGATCCGTGACGAGTAGATCGAGTTCAAAACGGAACCGATTATGGCGATTCCGAAGGCACCACCAACCTGTCTGGTCACATCGTTCATTGCCGATCCGACGCCGGCCTTGTTCTCGGGAACGGCCCCCATCACAGCGTTTGTGGAAGGTGCCATTATTGAACCCAGGGCAGTCGAAATCAGAAACACTGCCAGGCCGATCACCCAGTAATCGGTATCGACTTCAAATACGAAGTTCACCGCCCCAAACGTAAGGCCCAGCAGAAGAAGCGCCGACGCAACTACTACACGAGTCCCGTACCGGCGGTTTAGTTTCTCGCCGCCGCGAGCCCCGAGAGCGATTCCTGCCACCAGCGGCAACAACCTGACGCCTGTTTCAAGCGCTGAGTAGCCCTGCACGAACTGCATGTACTGGGTGAAACCAAAGATCAGGCCCATAAGACCAAACGATCCGATGCTGATCGAACCGGCTCCCAACGAAAACCGACGATTACGAAAGACCGAAAAGTCGAGCAGTGGATATGCGGCGGTTAATTCGCGCCAGACAAACGCGCCGGTCAACAGCGCGGCCGCGGCGAATCCTGAAAGCACGAGTGGTGACCCCCAACCCAGCGAGGGCGCTTCGATTATCGCGACTATCAATGCCACAATGGCGGCTGTGCTGAGTCCAGCACCGAGGAAATCGATCGGCTTTGGCTCAGGGTCCTTGCTCTCTGGCACCAGCCACCATCCGGCAAGAAGAGCAACTGCAACTATCGGCAGGTTCACGAGGAACACCCAGTTCCACGACAGGTGCTCGATGAGCAGCCCGCCGATCAGCGGTCCAAGGCCGATGCCAACACCGGCTGTCGCCGTCCAGATAGAAATGGCACGCGCCCGTTCCGGCCCTTTGAACACATCGATAATTATCGAAAGCGTCGAAGGCATGATCATCGCGCCACCGACACCCATAAGTGCCCTGGCAGCCACAACCTGGCCACTGGTGGTTGCGAATGACGCCGCCAGCGCGGAAATTCCGAAAATCACCAACCCGATCCGGAGCAACTTCGCCCTGCCAAAGCGGTCGCCTAGCCCACCCATTGCGAGCAGTAGCCCGGCGAATACCAGTATGTAGCTGTCGACCATCCATTGAAGCTGTGACGCCGAAGCCGAGAATTCTCTCTGGAGAGTCGGGATGGCCACGTTGAGAATCGTGTTGTCCAGCCCGATCAGCATCAGGCTCAGGGCGAGGACCATTAGGGTTTTCCAGCGAAGTTTGTGCTTCCTGGAGTCCGCAACCGAGTTCATTACCATTTTATCTGCCTTATTTATATACGATACGGTCTCGTATCTTTTGTAAAGGCAGGCTAGCACTTGCATATTCGATACGCAAATGTTTCGTATCGGTTCGATACGAGGTGCAGTTAAAACCCCGCGGTTTTATTGCAGATATTTTCGAGCGGCTCGCCTGCTGAGAATCTTCGGAGGTTCGCTGTGAAAGCATCACGTCGCATCTGGTACAGCTCGGGTGTGAGCGCGGACGAGTGCGGGGTCAGGATCACGTTTGGGAGGGTCCACAGCCTTGAATCTGCTGGTAACGGCTCGACAGCGGTTGCATCGAGCGCTGCCCCGGCGAGGTGGCCTGACTCAAGCGCATCGCACAGGGCATCTTCATCGACGATCTGGCCGCGGGAGATAACGATCACGTAGCTGCCTTCTGGCATCAGTGCGATCCGACGGGCATCGATCGAGTTGCGTGTCGTATCAAGCACCGGAGCCGCGATCACCAGAAAGTTCGACAGGCGACACAGATCATCGAGCCGGTCCAGACCCCAGCATTCCCTGACACTTGCAGGGACGTTTGACGGGGCAGGGTCGATAGCCAGGGTCGTCGTGCCAAACACCGCTACTCGTTCAGCTACTGCCCTGCCGATAGCACCCAGACCGAATATCCCAACGGTCGTTCCGGTCAACTCGGTGATTCGGGAGGCGTATTTGTCGGTGCTCCAGAATTTGTTTCGGCGATCTTCGAAGGCTTCTTGGAACCGGTGAGTTAACCCGACCATCGCGCCGATGACATGATCGCCCATCGATGTCACATGTGTTCCAGGGGCGTTGGTGATCGGCACATCTGAATCGACGATGTTTTGGTAGGCAACTATCTTGTCGATTCCCATGCCGGGGCACGCAATCCACCTCAGTTTTTCCGCTGCGGCGAAGGCTTCAGCATTCGGCCAGCCGAAAAACGCATCGGCGTCGCGGATGGCGGCTACGTGGTCGGCAGCGTCGTACGCAACGACAAACTCGATCTCGGGAAACGTGTCGCTCAACTCATTCACATAGTGAGTTCCCACATGATCGGTTCCAATAACAACTTTCAGGTTCGCCATTTTTTCTCTCCGCTGATTTTCGGCCATATGCGCACGCCCGGTCGGTTGGGCATGGTGTCACATCCTGCATAATGCGCCAATGGTCACCCCAAAGCGTTCAGAAAGAAATTCGTCTGAAGAAGCCAGGTTTCAGCCCGGCGATCATATCGTGATTAGAAACGTGTTCGAGGGCCGCGTACAGACCGTATTTCCTTCGATTGTCGTTACCGATAGCCCGGAACTGATCGCCACATGGATTCCGCTGGGTACAACTATCTTGAACGGAAGGTCGGACGGAACCGATCATCTGAGCGCAGAACTTATGGCTGCGAAGTCTTGGGAAATGGTGTCGCGGCAGTGGCACACGGCCGGTACTTTACGCCTGAAAACTCCGAATTCCATGTGGTCGCTGTGGGTGTTCTGGGATGAAGGCAACACTGAACTACGGGGCTGGTATATCAACATCGATGCTCCCTACACACGAACCCACAGGGGCTTTGATACGTGGGACATGTTCCTGGACATAGTGGTAGCGCCGGACAGGAAGTCGTGGCGATACAAAGATGAGGACGAGTTCGCCGACGCTATTTCAGCTGGCCTGTTTACTCACGACGAGGCCGCAGATGTTCGTGCTACTGCGGGGCAAGCACTGGCGATAATCAAGGCTGGCCGGTCGCCTTTCGGTGATATTTGGGCGAAATGGCGGCCCGACGTGCTGTGGGAGATACCAGGACTTCCAGACGACTGGGAGGAGGTCTGAGACCTGCGGGTCGCTCGAGATGTGGTTGCCTGAATCCTATATCCCGACCGGCCAACTCGTGCCTGCGAGGCCCCTCCGCCCCGGTCGGGAAATCGGGCGGTTGGTGCTGGGTATTGGTTCCCTCGTCGTCGGGCCCTTCGACGGGCTCAGGATGGCATCCCCCAGAATGTCAGCATGTCAGCAGATAAAATGACACCGGCTCCTGAGCCAAACCCCGCAAGCGGGTAGAATTCGGGTATGACCAGTACGGCCAGTTCAAACGGCATTTTTGAAATCGAAGCCAACTTCAAGCCAACGGGCGACCAACCCGCGGCGATTCGCGCTATTTCTGCCGGGCTGAAAGAAAACCTTCATCACCAGACCCTTCTCGGCGTGACCGGCTCGGGCAAGACGTACACGATGGCCAAGATCGTCGAGGAGGTACAGCGCCCCACCCTCGTCATCGCCCACAATAAGACCCTCGCCGCCCAGCTTGCTTCCGAATTTCAGGACTTCTTCCCACGCAACTCTGTCCAGTATTTCGTCAGCTATTACGACTACTACCAGCCCGAGGCGTATATCCCGCAGTCGGACACCTATATCGAGAAAGAATCGGATGTAAACGAGGAGATCGACCGGCTTCGCCACGCCGCAACCCGCGCGCTTCTTACACGGCGTGACACGTTGATTGTCGCCAGCGTTTCCTGCATTTACGGTCTTGGGTCGCCGGAAGAGTACCGATCAGTAGTGCTGAGTCTGCGCAGGGGCGAAGAGCCGGGTCTGCGCAAAGTCGTTCGGAAGCTGATCGACATGTATTACGAGCGGAACGACATGGAGATGGTTCGTGGCCGTTTCCGACTTCGTGGCGACACGCTGGAAATCATGCCGGCCTACGAGGAACTGGCGATTCGGGTTCAGTTCTTCGGTGATGAAATCGAGCGGATCATCGAACTCGACCCGCTGACTGGCGAGGTGCTGGCTGAACTCGACAATATCGACATCTTCCCCGGCAAGCACTTCGTCACCCCAGAGGACGAGCTAAAAGAAGCGTTGAAAGACATCGAGGAAGAGCTTGGAGTGAGACTCGATGAACTGCGGTCGCTGGGCAAATTGCTTGAAGCGCAGCGGCTTGAACAGCGAACAAATTTCGACCTGGAGATGCTGAAGGAAACTGGCTCATGCGCGGGAGTCGAAAACTACTCCCGGCCTCTCGGCAGGCGCCCGCCGGGTTCAGCTCCGTGGACTCTGCTGGACTACTTTCCCGACGATTTCTTGGTATTCATCGATGAATCACACATCACTCTTCCGCAGATCAGGGCGATGTACAAGGGCGACTTTTCGCGCAAGACCACGCTTGTCGATTTCGGGTTCAGGCTGCCTTCGGCCATGGACAACCGACCGCTGGCATTCGAGGAGTTCGAAGAACGTGTAAACCAGATTGTGTACGTTTCGGCGACACCCGGTCCGTATGAAGCCGAGCACGAGGAACGCCGGGCCGAGCAGATTATTCGTCCGACCGGGCTCATCGATCCGGAAATTATTCTGTGTCCCAGCGAGGGACAGATAGACGACCTGCTGGAGCGAATTCGGGCGACGACGGCCAGGAACGAGCGGGCGCTTGTGACCACGCTGACCAAGCGGATGGCGGAGGAGCTTTCCGATTATTTGCGAGAACTCGGTGTGCGGGTGCACTACCTGCATTCGGAAATTCTGACGCTGGAGCGAGTTGAGATTCTTCGAGATTTACGTCTTGGCGTTTACGACGTTGTGGTCGGTATCAACCTGCTGCGAGAGGGTCTTGACCTGCCAGAGGTTTCACTGGTCGCCATTATCGATGCCGATAAAGAGGGTTTTTTGCGTTCTGGCACATCACTTGTGCAAACCATCGGCCGGGCGGCGCGGCACGTCGAGGGCAAGGTGGTGATGTATGCGGACAGGATCACCGATTCGATGAAGTATGCCATCGACGAAACGAATCGACGGCGCGAGATTCAGTCGGCCCACAACGATGCGAATTCGATCACTCCGACTTCTATCGTCAAAGAAGTGAAGGACATCACGACCCGCATCAGGCAGGTCGCAGAGGCCAAAACGCCGTATGTGATTCCGTCGGCATTGCCCAAGAACGATCTGGTTCGATTGGTGAAAGACCTTGAAAAACAGATGAAAAAGGCTGCCCGCGAACTGGAGTTCGAGAAGGCGGCGTTGCTTCGGGATCAGGTCACCGACCTGCGCAAAGTGCTGGTCGATCTGGGCGGCACGGATTCGGTTGACCCTGAGCCAGGCCGGGTTGTCGAGTTATCGCCAACCCCAAACAGCGATGACGGCGTGCCGGAAGAGTTAGTAAGCGCCGAGTAAGCGCGGTGTGCAAACACGTCCCGACTCCTGCGGAGGGACCTGGGGTGATGCGATGTCGCGTTGTTCGCAATGTTTCAGTTAACCGCTTACTACTCCTGAATCGAAGCCGAACCCGCCGCCACACGCGACCCGGCCCCGGATCCCTCCGCAAGGTCGGGACGCGTTACATCGTCGTCTATCGGAATTTTCGCGATTGCCCTTGGCCCGAGTTAATGCTGTAATTATGTAATCATGTAATTTACTATTGGATTCAAGCGGCGAGGTGACAGCGTGGGCACTGACACAGCAAGCATTTTGAAATGGTTCGGCAGCCATACGGACGACGAGTGGGGTTCCGAGGGAATCGAGATAACGGTCGATGATGATGAGATTCTCGCGGTTGTAAAAATTTCGATTGCAGATGAGGACCTTCCCGACGACTCGGATGATCGAGCGGTCGCCATCAAGCGCATCGTTCGCCAGTTCCGCGGCGAAACACGGCAATCACGGATGTCGCTCGCCGAAGAGGCCCAGGAGTTGTTCGAGCGCAAAGTATCGTGGGGTGTTCAGGCGGGAGAGGACACCTACCTGTTCACCCATGTGACCGTGCCGGCAATGACACGACTCCGTATCACTGAACGGAGCGTTCTCGACACGCTGGTGAACGCGGGTGTTGCGAATTCACGTAGCGAAGCCCTTGCGTGGTGTGTGCGGTTTGTGAGCAAAAACGAAAAGGGCTGGCTGGGCGATTTACGTGATGCTTTCAAGGCTGTAGAAAAAGTGCGCAGCGAAGGGCCGTCGGGGAAGAAATCGTAGTTCTGCCCGGTGCGACGCGCACATGCGACGAGCGTTGTCTTTCTGAACTTCTCGCCGTGAGTACAGCCGAAGGGGATTCAGAATCTCCCTCGGATGCGATGTGAGTCGAGGCGTACTTCGAGAATCGAATCGTTGTTGGCATGAACGGTCGTTGCTCGTCAGAGAGATACTGAATCCCCTTCGGCTGTGCTCAGGGCAAGAAGTTGAGCATGACAGTGGCGGCATTAATTCTGGCTACCCCAACTACTCGCTACCTCCCATAAATGATGCTTATTTCGATCGTTTCAGCAGAGCCAGACAAGTTCAGCACGATACAGGCAATTCCTTACCTCTCTGGTAGACTTATCTGTAGCTTCGAAATTACTCTGATTCGTTCTCGAATCGATCAGCTATTACCGGGATTCCCACAGAATTCCCGGGTTTACGGAGATGGTGATGGCCGACGTTCAAGTGCTCGGACAAGATGTTGTGATGGAGGCGCTGAAAGACGTTTACGACCCGGAAATTCCCGTAAACGTCGTTGACCTCGGGTTGATCTACACGGTCGAGGTCGCCGATGGCGATGTTCACGTCGAAATGACCCTGACAGCACCCGGCTGCGGAATGGGGCCATATATCGCTCAGCAGGCCGAATGGCGCATCGCCGAGATCGACGATGTTGAAGATGTTCAGGTTGATGTTGTATTCGACCCGCCCTGGACGCCCGACATGATTACCGAAGATGGCAAGCGCCTGCTTGGTATCGACTAACAGCCCAGTACTCGTCCTCCCCGCTCCATACCGGTCGACAGTTAGCTGCGGCCGGGGCAACAGAACATGTCCACTCCCAGAAAACTAACCCCCCAGGAAGAGGCCCGGCTCGCGCAGGTCCGTAAGAATTTCCAGGAACGACGCCGCGTAACGGAATCGCTCGAGGGAATTGGCACCCGCATCGGTGTCTACTCGGGAAAAGGCGGGGTCGGAAAAACGACTATCGCAACCAACCTCGCGGTCATGCTTGCCGCGCAGGGCAACGATGTCGCCCTTTTCGACTGTGATATCGACTGCCCCAACGTGACCCGCGTTTTACGCATCACGGAAGGACCGGTGCAGGATGGCAAAAAGCTAATCCCACCGTCACGTTTCGGCGTGAAGGTAATGTCGATGGCTTTCTTTCAAGAGAACGAGGATGAGGCGATCGTCTGGCGGGGTCCGATGATTCACAATGCCATCAACCAGTTCCTGCAAACAACTCTGTGGGGCGACCCCGACTACATGATCGTTGACCTGCCACCGGGGACTTCAGACGCACCGCTTACGGTGATGCAGACTCTTAACCTCGACGGGTTCGTGATCGTTACCACGCCCCAGGAGTTGGCCGTTCTCGACGCAAAACGTTCGATCAACATGATTAAGAAGATGAACCTGAAGGTTTTCGGTGTTATCGAAAACCTTTCCGGTGGCGTATTCGGCACCGGCGGCGGACAGGCGCTGGCCGAGGAGATGGACCTGCCATTTCTGGGAACCACGGTGATGCGAACCGATTACAACAACTCAAAGCGACCCGCATCGCTTGAATCGGATGATGTGGCTGCCGAGTATGCGGGGATCATCGATAAGCTGAAGGTCCGCATCGCTGCCGAAAAGGCAGATTAACGACACGCGAAAACGCCCGGTCGGTCGCCCGGTCTATCGAATGATCGGGCAAAAAATCGGGCGTTTTCTATGTAGCTCTGTTGCTGACCGTTAGCTAACCCTTCACAGCAGCTGCGATGGCCTCGCCCACGAGTTCGGCTTCACCTTCGCCGAGACCAAACACATGAAGCACCATCCGGCCCTCTTGTACGCGGGTCCAGATCGATGGTTCACCGTCGCGCAACTTGTCGACGAGATCGTCGGTAGTAAACCCAACGACATCAGGATCTACGGTGATAAACACGCCGAACGGCTGGTGTGCCTTGATGTTGGTGTTTAGCTCTGCGGTGACTCCCGGTATGCCGCGCAGTGGGTTGATGATCGCCTGTGACTGGCCCTCGGCAGTTGCGAGCCGCTCTTCGTGGTTCAGAGTCATCCATCGCCGAACAGCCGCCACGACTCCCATGATCTCTTGTCGATCGATTTTGTGAGGTCGCCCGATGCCGCGAATGCGGCGTGTTTCGTACCCGACAAATGAATGGTGACCAATCGCGTCGATCACTTCTTTGGTGCCAAGAGCAAAACCAGTTGAGTGGGGGGCGCCCATGTACTTGGCTGCGATGCACTGGAAATCGGCGCCCATTTTGACATATTTACCAAAGTTTTCGAGCGGATATATCTGCCCGGCGGCGTCGACCGAAACCAGTTTGCCAGCGGCGTGGGTTATTTCTATAACCTGCTCAAGGGTCAACACGTTCGGATCGGTCGGCTGTTGTTCGTAAACGACATAGTGGACCCCGGCTGTACGTTCTGAGATCGCGTTCCGCAAGTCATCCTCTGTCGTACCGTTTTCATCGCCAAATTCGACCAGCTTCGCCCCTGCAAGTTCCAGGCAGCGGTCGTACCAGTAGCGTTGTCGCTTCTGAATCAAGATTTCGTTCGGCATTCCGGTCGTGTCGGGCAGCTGTTCAATTTTGTCGTCGTCTGTCCCGGCCATGAACGCAGCGGTCATCAGGGTCAGCGCAGAACCGGCACCCGATGTTATGTAGGCGGCTGGAACCCCGAGCATTTCGGCGATTCGGTCTCCGGCGACCTGTTCAAGTTCAATCAGGGGGATAAATGCTGAATCAGCAGCATCCATCGCCGCTTTTACTTCAGCAACCGGTGTCGAGCCCCCGAGCAGTGTGACGCTACCGGTGGCGTTGATGACCGGTCGGGCACCCATTTCCTTGTAGATCGCTCCCCAGTTTTCGGTTGTCACATCGGATCCTTTTTTTTCTTGAGTGTTGGTCAGGCCATTACGCAACCACAGCACACAGAACAGTGATGCGGTTCTCAAATCCATTGCGAGGCCAATATA
>CAYLWG010000075.1:6121-13258 GCA_964387235.1 uncultured Dehalococcoidales bacterium | reverse complement strand
TCTTGAGGCACTATCATGCCTCACTCAGGCAGCGATTCCACTTATCCCACTGTTCAGATTTCCGGAGCCACCTCTCTCAAAGTGCAGCACTTTGCTCGTCCGGTACGAAAAGAAGGTGGCCAACTATCTCGGCCTCATACAGCTCGCCTGCTTGCTCCTCTGGTTCAGGCGTTACCACCGGCTGACAGTTTTGGGATAGTTACTTAGGCGTTGCAAGTACTACTACTGTTATTTTGCGGCGGGCGCACGATAAACCGACAACAGAATGTCGAACATATCTCCGTATCCAGGAAAGGGTTGAAAATCACTCTCAACTGTCGCTATTACCTCGGCTGCAGATTCCTCCGGACTTAACACGACCCAGTACGCCAGAGCATCCCAAACGGCTTCGAATATCAGGGTATACATCAACTCTCTTGACACAAGTGATTCCGTAGAGTCATGTGTAGTAAGTAATCTCGCTTGATTGTGCTTGAATAACCACGAAGCTTGATTGCCTGACTCCCCGGTTGTGCCTTCGATTATTAGATCCGAAAGATACCCAATAAACTGATCATCCCCAAGCTTCTGCATCTGATTTCGAAATGGCCAATCGTTGTACACCGAAGAAATTATATTCTCCTGATATTCAGGTTGAAGAGTCTCCGAAACAACCACAGATCGAGCAAACTTAGGTTCTTGTGAGGCGGCGACCAACCCGAATGCTGTGGCAGCGTTGACTGCCCGAAACGCGTTGTCGACTGTAATATCACCACCTTCGGCAACGCTGGCTCCCAAATTCACAGCAACCCATCTACAAAAGTCCTTATCCACCTCTGCCAAAGGTAACAGCTGCGATTCCGCTGATCGCTCTTCATTAGAACTTGGAACTCGGTCTCCAAAATGTTTCGAATCAGCCTCGTGGACGGCCAGTTCATGTGCAGCATCGACGTTTTGGTGTAGCTCGCGCCTCTCCAAATCGCTCATTCCAGGCATCTCGTCGATTCCAGTGTGCATTTTTTCTCTCTGGAGAGCGGCCTCCGCATGTAATGAACTTCGCTCGTCCATCGTCGACTCTATCGAGGTTGAAGCGCGGGGCTCTGGCTCTGGCTCTGGCATTACGGTAGCCGAATCCGGAATGTAGAGATCAGCTGCAGCGACCTGTTGAGAATGAATGTCATCAATTGAGACTATCGGTTTAGTTAGTTCTTCTACCTTTGAGTCGTATTCAGATTTGCTACTTGCAATCGACCAGATAATCAAAACTGCGCCAATCAGTAAAGCGACTACCCCAATTACAGGATCTGCATTGTCAGCCTTCGACACCAAATTGCCGATGCCCACCACTCCGATGATCAGGCCAAGAATAATTCTCAACATTCAGTTGATTCCTAACTAGACGCAGGGCAGATCGAGAAAACGGTTCTGTCAGAACTCAGCGTCGAGGGTAGATTAGCATCGTTCCTTATCAGTCGAGGAGACCTGCTTATGTCCTGCCCGCACTGCCTGTCTACGTCCACTTCGAAGAGAAAACATCGGACCTCACTTGGCTACCGTGACCTTGGTTCTGACAGAACCCGTATCCAGTGCCAGCATTGCTTGCATAATAGAACGTATGTTCTATTATTAACCTCCGCCAATACCCTTGGCCCTCTCAGCCGTCTCTGGCTACTCTCTTGACTTACGGGGTGTGGCGCGAAATAAATGCGACGAGTTATATCCAAATTTAAAACACCTTCCGTGCAATCAAGCTCACAGCGAGTGGCAGGTTTGCGTGCCACGTCTCAGCGTCCGGTTCCACTGAACATCGCAACTCAGCGTGCCAGGCCTATCGCCTGTTTGCGGATTCCCAACTTCCCCTGGCAGGTGGAGGTAGCGAGGAAACCCGAACTTCAGAATCGTTCGGCCATAGTTGCAGGCAAGGTGATTGACCTTTCTGAAGAATTGACGAATTCTGCCGCCGTCTTGGACAGTTCTCTTTCGGCACGCGTTGTGCTTGCTGCGTCTCCTGATCTGGCCGACGCGATGCCGGGAATGCCGCTTACCGAGGCGATGTCACGCCACCGCGGGGTGCTTCTAATTGAGGCCGACACCCCGCTTTACGCACTGGTGTTCGACGAGATAATCGAGAACCTTGAACGGCTGGTGCCCGATATCGAAGCGGCAGCCCCGGGGCTTGCTTACGTGGGTATCTGGGGGCTTGAAGGGCTGTATGGCGACGATGCCCATGTGGTGCGGCTGCTGGCGAGCGCTGTCGATAGTTTCGATTTACGGATTGGTGTTGGCGATAACAAATGGCTGGCCTATGCAGCCTCGCTCTTGAGCCGTGCAAACAGCGGCCGAAAAGTAACGGGCGAACCAGGGAACTTTCTTGATGGTTTCCCTGTGGATTCCCTGCCCGTTCCTTATGGGCTGATTAAGCGATTGCATGCCTTCGGTCTCACAACGATGGGGCACATTGCCGACATCCCGCGCGGGCCGATGGAGGCGCAGTTCGGGTCGGCTGGCGGCACTGCATGGGAACTGGCAAACGGCATCGACAGCCGTCCACTGATACCGAAGCGGAGTGTGCTGGGCGTATCGGAACACCTCGAGTTCCCCGACCCGACTGCCAGCCTTGCGACCATCGTTCCGGCTCTCGAAAGTCTGCTTGGGCGCGCTTATGGTCGATCCCAACTTTCACATCGATTCGCCCGCCAGGCCAGCATCCAGTCGCAGGTGTTCCGGCATGCGCCGTGGACTATGCGGGTGGCGTTCAAGGACCCTGCAGGCAATAAAAATCAGGCTCTGTTCGCCATCAAGTCGAAGCTCGATATGGTCACGCTCCCGGGGCCACTCGAGGACATACGGCTGACTCTGTCGGGCATTACTGGCGAGGCGGGTCGGCAGGAGTCGATGTGGAAGGATGTGAAGCGTGATGACGATTTACGGGAAGTGATCAGCCAGCTCCGTGCCCGGCTGAAGGTTGCGCCGCCCATTTACCAGGTGAGAGAGCTTGAGCCGTGGTCGCGAATCCCCGAACGCAGGTATGCACTGGTTCAGTTAAGTGGTGCCAGTGGTGGTACTGATGGCACGTTTACCGAAGGGTCGGAAGGGGTTGGCTGAATCACGCACGTTTCGCTCTGGCGGCTCTGGCGGAATGAAACCGCTTAACGCCCCACGTGCCGTGGATGTCCGTACCGATTCCGCTGGAAACCCAGTCGCTATCCATTTAGCTCCGGGCGTGCGAGGCGCACCTGGTCGCCGAATGCAAGCTCCGCGGGGCAGCGTCAGGGCGATGGAGAGGGGACTGGCTGGTTCTCCCGCCCTCGCAGGGAGGGAGTTAGAGCGTGGGTCGGCCCAGAGGCGCCAAAGACGAGAGAGGCACTCGAAGCTACATCGAACCAAACTCTCACCAACACGTAAAACCCGCAGCATCACAGGAATCGTGTCATCGGCACCAAATATAGCGTGGATAAAGGTCACAAAAATCGAAGACCTGTGGAAGGTGAACGACGAATGGTGGCGGGGATCCGAAGAAGAAATTGCCCGGCTTTACTACACGCTCCGACTCGATGGAGGCCAGCATATGACGATCTATCTCGACCTCATCACCAACAACTGGTACCGCCAGGCCGGTTAGAGATATGGACAACTTCTCAGGAATAGAAAAAACCCTATCGGCCAAAGATGTAACCGGTTCACCGGACTACGCTGAACTACACGCCCATAGCAACTACTCGTTTCAGGAAGGGGCATCCGAAGCCTGGGATCTCCTGCTCACTGCAAAACAGCTCGGCATTTATGCACTCGCCATAACCGATCACGACAACGTCAGCGGCGTGATGGAGTTCGCACAGGCAGCGAAAGAGCTTGGCATCAAGCCGATTATCGGTATCGAACTAACACTCGCACACGGCCTTGGAGAACCACCTGAAACCGAGCACGACCGGGACAAAAGACCCCACATAACCCTGCTCGCCGAAACCGCCGCCGGGTATCGCAACATTTCGCTGCTGACCACCCGCGCACACATCGACGCCGAAGAGCGCAACGACCCGCACCTCGACCCCGCGCTGCTTGCCGAACACGCCGAAGGAATCATCTGTCTTTCAGGATGCCGCCGTGGCGAAATATCGGGCCTTGTGACCACTGGCGACCTCGATGCCGCCCGGCACGCTGCCAGCAGGTACATCGAGGTTTTCGGCAGGGACAATTTCTTTTTTGAACTCCAGCAAAACCTTGTGAAGGGCGACACCGAAAGGAACCGCAGCATGGCGGCACTGGGGCGAGAGTTGGAGGTGGGAATCGTTGGCACAAACAATGTCCATTACCACATTCGCAACCGCCACCGGCTCAACGACGCACTGGTCGCCATAAAGCACAACAAATCGCTCGAGGCCAGTCACCGCGAGCGTCGTCCCAACGACCAGTATTTCCTGAAATCACCCGACGAAATGAGTGCGCTCTTTAGTGAGCATCCCGAAGCTGTAGCCAACACCGTAAAGATCGCCGACAGGTGCCAGTTCGATATCACATCCGATGCGATTTACGACTTCCCATCCTACGATTTTCTGCCACCGGGGCATACCGAATCGAGCTATCTGAGGGATATCTGTGAAAAGGCAGCCGTTCGCCGATACGGCAGCGTCACCCCCGAAGTTTCAGAGCGACTCGATAAAGAATTCGCCCTGCTGGAGAAGCACCAGTTGGTCGGATTCCTGCTGCAGTACTACGACATCATCAGGATCGCCCGCGAGGTGCAGGAAGACCTCGGGCTTGTCGAGCCGGGGCTACCCATCGAAGAAAACCCACCGGGTCGCGGGCGCGGCTCATCGGTGTCTCTGCTTATAGGCTACCTGACCGGCCTCTCGCACATCGACCCGCTTCAGTTCGGGCTGCGGCTCGACCGGTTCCTTCCCGATACGAGACCGGGCGAGAAACTGGCCCCGCCGGATATCGACCTCGACTTTCCTCGCGAGATTCGCACCGAACTAATCCTGCGAATCCACGAACGCTGGGGCTACGAGCGCGCCGTGCTCACCGGGATGATCTCGACCTACCGAATACGGGGTGCGGTCCGCGATCTTGGCAGGGCACTGGGCATAGCCGAGGACGATCTTGGGCGACTCAACAAGCGGCTCGATGGTCACAGCTCGATTCCCGGTCTCGCAAAGGAAATGGCCGAACTACCCGAGTTCAGGGACCGCGTCGACGCACCTGTGTGGCAGATGCTCATTGAACTGGCGCAGCAGTTAAACCACTTCCCGAAATATCTCGCCCAGCACCCCGGCGGGATGATCCTCTCGGCACGCCCCCTGTCCGAAACCGTGCCACTCCAGCGAAGCGCCATTGCGGGCCGGTACATCTGCCAGTGGGATAAAAACGCTGCCGATGATGCCGGGTTTGTGAAAATCGACTTTCTCGCATTGGGCGCGTTATCGCAGCTTTCTGAAGCACTCGAACTCGTCCGTAAAGAAACTGAGCAGCGAGTCGATATATCGCGCATAGATTTTGATGACCCGGCGGTCTACGCCGACATCCACAGCGCTGACACGATCGGGGTGTTCCAGATCGAATCGGCAGCGCAAATGCAGACTGTCACCAGGCTCCGGCCACGCAACCTCACGGAGATGGCATGGGAGGTCGGTGCGGTGCGTCCGGGTGTTGGCGTGAACGATGGCGTGACTCTGCTAATCAGGCGTCATATGGGTAAAGATCCCGGCTGGCAGTATGATCATCCGCTGGAAAAAAAGGCACTGGAACGCACTTACGGTGTGCCGCTGTATCAGGACCAACTCGCCGAGCTTGCGATGTATGTTGCTGGCATGAGCGCGGTTGATGGCGACCAGATGCGCAGGGCTTTCACCCGCCGAAACTCCAAAAGACATGTTGCCCACTGGAAAAAGAAGTTCATTGCGGGTGCGCTTGCGAACAGGGTGCCGCTCGATACTGCTGAAACGATTTTCGGTAAATTCCATGGTCTGTACCAGTTTCCAGAGGCCCATGCTTTTGCCTTTGGCGTGACGGCTTAC
This sequence comes from uncultured Dehalococcoidales bacterium, assembly GCA_964387235.1. GTDB lineage: Bacteria > Chloroflexota > Dehalococcoidia > Lucifugimonadales > Lucifugimonadaceae > Lucifugimonas. The sequence goes on along the minus strand of CAYLWG010000075.1, from coordinate 7,265 downwards.
CAGATGCAGTGGCTGAAACACTACTACCCGCTCGAATTTTTTGTTGGGCTGTTCAACAACCAGCCGATGGGTTTTTACAACCTGGAGACGCTTAAAGAGGATGCTGTACGACACGGGGTCAGGGTGCTGCGGCCAGATGTGAACCTGAGTGGTGCGAAGGCGGTGATCGAGGACGGTGCGCTGAGGATGGGCCTGACGCACGTGGCGAAACTGAGGACTGCGACTGTGGTGCCAATTCTTGAGGCACGCGCCGGAGCCATGGATAAAAAATTTACTTCGCTGGCGGATTTCATGACGAGGACCGGGGTTCATCAGGAGGTTCTCGACTATCTGTCGGCAGCCGGGGCGCTCGATAGTTTTGACGAACTGGCGGTGAGGGGGAAGGCGGGGGTGTATTCCGCGACCGATTCAGATGCGGCTGTTGGCCACAACTCGGTCGCAGGCACGCTCGTTGCAGACCGTCGGCATCTACGCTGGGAGTCGGGTTTACGTTACCGGCCCCGTGGCGAGAAGAAGGGCGGAGTGCGGCAACTGGCGCTCGATATGCCGGTCGAGCAGGATATGGTGGCCCTGCCGAAAGAGTCGGATTGGGATCGGATGATCGGAGAATACTCGGCTACGGGCGTTTATCCGGAGGGGCATCTGATGATGAAGGTCAGGCCGCACCTGCCAGAAAACGTGATACGCAGCGATGAGGTGAGGAACTACGCCAATGGCGACCGCATTTCGGTAGCTGGCCTCGTGATCAGACGCCAGAAGCCGAACGGAAAGACAGTCTTCATCACTCTCGAAGACGAGTTCGGACTCTCGCCGCTAATCATCTGGCCGACGGTCTATCAGCGCTTCAAGCTACAGATCAAGGAACCGCTGCTGCTGGCGACAGGAACGATTTCCAGGCGCGAGGGCACGATGAACATAGTGGTCGAAACGATCAGGCCAATATCCGAGTCAATCCCGCAGTACCACTCAAGGGACTGGGGCTAGAAGGGGAGATAAAGCCATCTTCTATGGGTCGGTTGTGACCTGACCTTCACCACGAAAATCTAACCCTCCAGTTAGCGCGGAAACAGGGCAAGGTCAACCGAACGCAACTTTAACGACAATAAGCGTAACGCTATCGGAGGCAAGTCAGAACACTGACACG
>CAYLWG010000075.1:0-6111 GCA_964387235.1 uncultured Dehalococcoidales bacterium | reverse complement strand
CCTGAAGAAGCACGTTCCGCAATGTACTCAGCCAGATCATCGCGCAGCGCCAGTCGACCCCGATGGAGCCGGGCTTTAAGCGCCGATACTGAAACGTCGAGGGTATCGGCCGCTTCCTGGTTGGAAAGCCCCTGTACATCCCGCAGAATCACCGCCACACGGAGGTCTTCCGGTAACTTTCCTATCGCATCGTCGATGCGGCTGCCAAGCTCGCTGTTGATAGTTGCAGCAACTGGAGATTCGGTCAGGTTGCTAGAAGGGGCATCGGGCCGATTATCCTCTGGCACAGTCATTTCCCGGCCACGCTTCTCCTTGCGGATGCGCATCAGCGCTGCGTTTACCGTAATGCGGTACAACCATGTGGTCGGCAGGGCATCGCCCCGAAAACGATCACGGGCTTTGAAGGCCGAAACGAATGCGTCCTGGGCCACTTCTTCGGCATCGTGGTGATCGCCCATCATCCGGTACGCAACGTTGTATACGAATCCCGAGTGTTTCTCGGCGATTTCCGCGAATTCTTGGGCGTTCATTTACCGTCGTAAGCTGCGTACAGGTTTATTTAGAACCGAATCAGAACTTGTTCATCCGACGATTCGGCGAGTTTCATCGCAATCGAATTACCATACCAGAAGAGAGGTATAATCCTGTCCTGTATCCGTAGCATGTTTTGACGGGCCTATTCTGAAAACGACGCGGTTCGAGCCCGGCAAAAAAGACATGTCTGGTTCAAGAAAAACATACCGGCAACAATACGATAAGCGAACCGTTTGAACCGTTTGCGCGTAGACTGCATCGTATTAAGCGTTCGTAAGCAAACAATCCCGTTTCCACCGGAGACGCGGCGTTGTTAAAGTCATGGAGATTGGTGTGAGTGCCTCAGTGTCCTGGATAGACAAACTCATCGGAAGGGATGTGCAGCACGGCCCCGATGACCCCTGCGCAGAGGGAATGGGCGACTGTGGTGAGGTGCGCGACAACGCTTCGGACTTCGTAGATGGAGAAGTATCTCCAAGACTGACCACTCGCATACGTCACCACCTGGGTTTATGTACCGATTGCGATGGTTGGGTCACCAGTCTGGCTCAAACGGTCGGGCTCATTCGTCAGGTCCCGCAGGAGAGAGTTCCAGACTCTCTGCGAGAAAAAATCCGCAAAATCTCAACCGAATGAAACACCGCCGAGTCGGTTAGATAACGATGGCGTTGCCGCTTAAAGTGGCAACGCCATTTCTGTTTATTGGCCGATTTATTTTCACTCGGCCTGCAAGCAAACCTAACCCAAACCATCTTGCGGTAGGACCGAATCGGATTCGTCTTCAAACACGTCGCGAACGAAATACTCTTTGTGCCGACTGTGAAAATACATGCTGTGAAGCAGAACACCCACTCCGAGCCCGGTCAGCCCGTAAACCACCGTCGGCTGGGTATTCGATGCGGGCGCGAACGATAGCGCTATAAATAGGAGGAAACCTGCAGTTCCGCCCCACAGGCTCGGGTGATTCAGTTTGCTGTTCAGGCCAACAGATATAGCAGTTGCCAGGACGACAGGCCCCAGCAGAGCAAGCGGGGCAATTCCAAGCCCCGCTCCCATCATCGATAACACTCCGTCGCCGCCCTTGAATCCGGTGAAAGGGGAGTTCCAGTGGCCCGCAATGGTTGCGACAGCCGGAACCAGTAGTTCAGCGCCATCCAGCCCCAGCTGGCGGACGATGATAATTGCGCCCAGGCCCTTTACGCCGTCTATGACCGTCACCACCCCGCCCGCTGTGTGAGACACCTCGCGGAACACATTAGTTGCGCCCGCCTGCCTTGAACCGACTTTGAAGATGTTTATGCCGTAAAGGCGGCCCGCGACATAGGCGACCGGAATCGCACCCAGCATGTAGGCGATGACAGCGGAAATCAGGAATGTGTTGAACGTAACTTCAGATCCCATATCGACTCAACAATTATATCCGTGACGTTGAAATTTTTGGAAAAACAAATTCCGTGTTGGAACTTACAACGTTTACCCGCACAGTTCCACTACCCCCAACTTAAAGGGTTCGGGTTCACAATGGCATTCCATGGACGATACTTCCAAATCTGGAGAGTCGATATCAGAGCAGGGTGGCACGGGCACGGCGCATGACATTGGCCTGCTCGGGTCGCTGCGAGATTCGGCTTTGCAGCGCTTCGTCGGTGCCACGCTTATGTGGGGGACCGGGCACCAGTTAATTACAGTTTCGCAGGGCTACCTGCTGTTCGAGTTGACAGAATCGACCCTCTGGCTCGCCGCGCTCGGCGCTGCTATCGGTATTCCCAACGTAATCGTGGCGGTTCTCGGTGGGTTACTGGCCGACCGGGTGCCACGGACACGGCTGTTGATGATCGGTTCAGCCATAGCAGGCCTGCCGATGCTGACGATTGCCGTTCTGTTGACCTTTGGCGCGCTTGAACCATGGCATCTGTTAGTTGCCGGTGCGGCCCAGGGTTCGGCGCTTGCCCTCGACTGGATCGCCCGGCTATCGCTGCTTCCAGACGTTGTTCCGAAAAAATCCCTGATACGGGCTATTTCGATCGACCAGTCGGCGTTTAACGGCGCCCGGGTGCTTGGCCCGCTGATCGGAGGGTTCATTCTTGGCTCATTCGGACCAACCGCTTCATACGGCCTGATCGCCGGTTTTTTTGGACTGGCAATCGTTATTTACTCAACATTTCGACCCCGCACATCAGTCGCACCGGGTCACCACGTCGGCATCATCGAAGATTTCAAAGAAGTCGGCAGGGTACTACGCGGCAACACGATTCTTCGCCTGAACCTGTTGTTCACCGCCGTGAATGCAGTGATGCTTGGCGGTCTGATCTTCATCATTCCGGCCTTTGCTAAAGAAGTATTCAACACCGATGAAGTCGGCCTCGGATACCTGTACGCGGCAATCGGCCTGGGTGCTGTGGCGGGTGCAATGACCATGTCGTGGACGGGAGGTGTGAAAAGGGCCGGGCCGACGCTGCTAGTAACCAACGTTTTATTCGGCGGCTTCGTAATCGTGTGGGTGGCTACCAGCACGCTTTCCGTTGCGCTGCCGATTGCCTTTGTCCTCGGTTATTTCAACGCCGTTCACATCTCGCTCGGAATAGCGGTTATACAGGTGAATGTCCCTGCTGAAGTTCGTGGACGTGTTCTGGGCGCTTATGAACTCGCATGGTCCGGGTTTCCGCTTGGAGGACTGGCAAGTGGTTCGCTGGCAGCTGCGGTCGGGTTGCGAAACTCGCTGACGATACTCGCGATCGGTCTGATAATTTTTACAATGTCGGTCGCCGTGGCGAGTCTTCAATTCCGGCAGTTGCGGATAGAGAAAAATTAACTCCGCCTGCCGAATAGCTGAATTACCGAAAGCGGTTACCTGTAGCGATCCGACCCAGCGACCAGGTTAGGCTTCCTGATCGAAATAGTCGTCCTGATACGGAGGCTTGGCAGGGCTGCCGCCGTTCTGTGCATCGATCTCGGCCTGTTCAGCCTCGGTCAGGTATTTCGAAGGACACCGCACAGTCAGGTTGTCGGCATTAAACGAACCATCGACCAACTTCTGTCCCTGCAGAATGATCTCAGAATACTCGTTGAAAAAAACCTGCCCAATTTCACCCTTGTAGGTAATTTCAAGCTCGCCGGTTCCATCTTCGTCCTTGAGTAAAAATCGAGCTGTCAGACCGTCGGCATCGCGAACGTATGAATCCATCACAAGCTTGCCTTTAACACCAACTTGCCGGTCGGATGCCGTTGGAGATTCATCAAGTGCCTGTGCGATAGACAGGTAGCTAACCGTCGCACCCTGGAACGCTGTGAAAGCGAAGTACACCAGAGCCCCGGCGACCAGCACCAGCGCAAAACTGAACTTGGCCCGCGGGCTCATCAGCGTCGACGTGCGAGCTGGGGAGGCAGCGATCAACGGCTGATCGGTTTCAGAATCCTGTTGTAGTTGGTCGTTGCTTTCGTTCGTCATAATTTCAGTGTGGACTAAATTTGGCTGAATCGGGCGACTATTTTGTTTGGCCCATCGAACCCATGAGCCGGGCTATTTCATGCTGTAAGACACGCTGCTTGCGCCCCATGTACAAAACGTAAGCGAAGAAGAGCGCCCAGGTGACTGCGAAAACGGCAAACAGGTAACCGAGGCTGGTTTCGAGTTTTCCTTCTTCTCTCTCTACGACGGAAATGGCGACACCGTTTTCAGAAGAAACGGTAATCGGAGCAAATCGTTCCCGGTGGTCACGGAGTCGGCGAACAACTTCAACGGGTTCTTCGCCCTGGGTCGAAACCCATCGGTCGCCAGCCTGGTTTTCAAGCCCGTAAGCGGTAGCATCCGATACTTGGAAAGTTGTGACAATACCGCTTGAATCTGAAACGGCGAACCTGGTCAGACGGCCATCAGCATCGGTGTCGATTCCGACTACGATCCCGCTGATCACCTTGTGAGCCTGCGCCGCTGCTATCTCTGGAGATATTGTCAGCGCAGCGATCACTACCAGCAACGCGGCGATGCCGAGAACCTTCGCATTTCGGAATAAATTCAACTTGCTCCCCGGGCCCTTGCTGCTTCTTGTACTGGCGGAACGATTGGCGGGCGTGCTCCGGCGGCTCGCTTCAACACGATAATATCGTCTTCTGCTCTGCGGATTTTGTAACGGATCTGAACGAGATAGATAAACAGGAAAGTGAACGCGAGAGTTGAGACCATCAACACCGTTCCAAGATCGCTGCCCAGTGCCGAATCTGGATCGGCGACAGGGCCGGTGATGATAGGAGGGTGTGCCTGTGACCACAGATTGGCAGCGAAGTAGATGATCGGTGTATTAACCGCGCCTATCAGGCCGATCACCGCAGAAAGTCGCTGTCGCTGCGTGCCTGGCGGAAAATACGCCCTGAACATGAGATAGGCGACGTAGATGAAAAACAGGATCAGTGCAGTCGTTAGTTTCGCCTCACCGGTCCACCAGACCGACCAGACCGGTCGTGCCCAGATCATTCCCGATAGCAGCATCAGGCCACCAAAAACAACCCCGACTTCCGCTGAAGCCACGGCCAGCCGGTCCCACATCTCTTTCTTTTTCCACAGGTACATTATCGAACTGCCGGAAACAACAAAAATCCCCAGCATCGAACCCCAGGCGACGGGGACGTGGAAGTAGAGAATTCGCTGCACGGCTCCCTGGTTAATTTCTGTTGGAACCCAGATAAATATCAGCCACAGGGCCACACCCATCAGTGCCGCAGTGAAAATCGGTAGCGGGTCCAGAAAGCTCAGAACTTTGGTCATAAGGGGTAGATTCGCATCTCACCAGCGTGCAAAAACTTAGAGAATTTTATCACAAGCACAGGTGGGAGTCGGGTTGTTGACCTGTGAATTTGGGAATTCAAGATGATATTCCGGTCGAACGGGGGCAAGCTAAACAATTCAGATATCAGTCTTCAAGTATGTGCTGGAATACGAAAGCGGATATAACGATGAAGGCGACGTCGAACGCGGCTGCAAGCTGAAGCCACTGCGACATGTCGGACCAGCCACGCCCGTTCACTACATGACTTGTTGATTCGACAGCGGCCATTATCAGCGGCGTGACCACTGGAAGGAACAGCATCGGCAGCATCACCTCCCTCGCCCGCACTCTCACCGACATAGCCGCAAAAAGTGTTCCGACCGCACTGAAACCGATAGTAGTGAGCAGGCTTATCGCGAGCATTTCCCACCTGAAGATGATGAGGTTAAACAGCACTGCGAACACCGGCAGGACGACGGCCAGCGAAACCGTGATGAAAAGAAAATTACCAAGCGCTTTTCCAAGAAATATCAGGTCTCGGCTGATAGGGGCCAGCATCAACGCTTCAAGAGTGTTGCCTTCAACCTCCAGTGAAAATGCGCGGTTCAGTCCCGTCACCCCGGCAAAGGCGACAGCCGCCCACAGCACCCCTGGCCCAACCAATTTTGCGCTGTCCTGATTCAGGTTGAGCGAAAAAGTGAAAATCATCAGGATCAGCAGAGCGAACCCGGCGACCGCGACGACAATATCCTTGTTACGGAGTTCGAGCAGCAGGTCTTTACGGCCAATAGCCCAGATGACAGCCAGTGAATCC
>CAYLWG010000074.1:0-13655 GCA_964387235.1 uncultured Dehalococcoidales bacterium | reverse complement strand
GTCGGAATGGTTGCTGCCCTTGAGTTTTTCACGGATTCCGATGAAGGAATCGAATGGGAAGGCTGGAAGTCGAAGTCGAAATACGTCGCCGACCGTCTGAACGGTATTGATGGGCTTCGGGTTGAAATACAAGACGACCCCGATAAACGGCAGGGCCCACAGCCAGTCTTGTACTTTGAAGATGACTATGAAGGCCCGTCGATAGCCGATATCAAGGCCCGGTTGCAGGCGGGCGAACCATCGATATTCGTTGGTGGTGCAGAAGCCAGAGGCGAGATCTGTATCGTGATGGTTGATGTGAGAGATGGCGAGGAAATCATCATCGCCGACCGCCTGAACGACATTCTGCGGGATGGCTGAAAAACCAGACTGCTGTTGAAGGCCCCCACTCACACCCTGTCGAACTTTTCACGTGGGTGATCGCCCACAGTGTTGCTGTTGTAATCACGGGTAGCCGATCTGTCGCGTAATCCGTGAAATCCGCCCACCACCGGTGTTTTGCCTTATGAATAAGACGGTCGTAACCTGACCTGAAATGCCTAACTTGAACTCAGTAACTGCCCATTATGCCATAGAGAGCGTCGACTTTACGGATGCTGGCTACGTGGTGATGTATACCGCGTTTTACTGATGCCACTCCGTAGTTTCCACGATGTTCGCATGGTGTAACCACAGCATAGTGATGGGTATCCGCACCGTTAGTGCCCGGGTTGGCACAGCTAGAAAGCAGACGATCCCGGATACGACAGAGGGGTCTCGGTCGTAATCGTCAAAAACCGAGCGGTGAAAGTAAGGGGCATCATTATGGTCCTGAGGGGAGCCCGGAGCCAAAAAGGCATTACGGGTTTAGAAACTGCGATCGTGCTGATCGCGTTTGTGGTTGTGGCATCAGTGTTCGCATTCACGATACTTTCGGCGGGTGTTTTCTCGTCGGAAGCGAATAAACAAACGATTCACGCGGGTCTGAAAGAGACCAGGACAGGGCTACGTCAACACGGTTCGGCGTTCGCTTTTTCCGGTTTCGTGGGCTCTACGCAGGCGGTTCATAAGATCGTCTTCATCGTCTCAAACTCACTCGCCGGCGAGCCTGTCGACCTGACAGCGCCTTATACGACTGATGATTCAGGGACCGATCCTGACGTTGTCAACGCATCGAGCGCAGCGACGATCGTGTCATACGCCGATGAAAACCAACGGTTCAGCGATTTGCCGTGGACAATGACATTTATTGGTAGTAACAACGGCGATACGTTGCTTGAAGATGGCGAAAAGGCCGAGATTACGATCTGGCTGATGGACCGAGTCACGGGAGTCGCAGTAGGTTCCAACGGCTCGATCGCCTATATGGACGCCAGCACGGCTAACGGCGGTGGGACAGGCGGTGTCAACAGTACCGATACTCTCATAGTCAAGAGTACGCGGTTTGTGATTGAACTCACCCCGCAGCTTGGAGCGCCGCTAACGATTCAGCGTGCGATTCCGCCTGGTTTACGGAACGTCATGAACCTGAACTAAGTTCGGTTCAGGTTCGAAGATATGCAGTGCCCATATTTGTGCTCGCCTTTGGCCAGGCGTAGCACAGGGTGCGTAGGCCACTGGCCCGAGCCCATAAGACGTGTTCGCTAAAATCCCCTCGGCGTTTATTGCTGAAGGGCCGGTCCAGGCCGAAATTACAGAAGGCGTTCTCTCACCCGGCGAGAGGACGCCTGTCTGTGATTAATGCGGCAGCCGCGTGATTACGGCGGCACTCACGCCCTTACCCTGCCTGTGGCAGCACCATCACAGGCGACCCTGCCAGCCAGGGTGCGGCAGAACCTGACACAGGTACTAAAAACCTGATCCAAGGGCAAAAACTAAATGCTCCGGACCGGAACGCCTTCCAGCAGGCCCGCTTCGTGCATCGAATTCCATTCGCCGAGAAATGTCTTGTTCCACTCGTCGGTCAGGTGGCTCTGCATCATGTCTCGGAACACCGGCCAGAAAACGATAATCCCGTCTACACCGTCACGCAGTGCGGCATCGGCGGTTTCGACCGACCTGACCAGTGCAGCGGTAATAAAAGGTCTTTCAACCCAGCCATCAAACATCTCACGGCAGTCGCGTATAAGTTTTGTCGGGTCGCCGCCAACATCGCTGAACGGCTCACAGAACGGCAGCACATGAGTCACCCCCGCCTGTGCCACAGCAGCGGCCTGTGCAAGAGAAAATACCGTAGTGCAGAACGTTGGAACGCCAGCCTTCTTTAGTTCAGTAAAAGCGCCCAGAGCGTGCGTTGTGGCCGGTATCTTCAGGATGATCTGGTTCGACATCCTTGTGAAAACCTCGCCGACATCCAGCAGCTCCTCGGTCGAATGACCATCGATCTCGACAACAACAGGCTTATCGGTGATATCGAGGTATCGCTGAATAACCCCGGTCATCTGACCGTATTTTTTCACCATGTCGTTCAGCACAACCGTGTTAGTCACGATTCCCGCCGCACCGCGGTCCAGCCACACAGGCAGATCCTCGGGATCGCCAGCCAGCCAGATCGACGGCCCGCTGCCGGTGACCCGTGCGTTCTCAGCGGTTCCGAATAGCGGCTCGGTCGCGCTCGATGAAATTCCGTTCTTGGTAGCCACTGTGTTACTCCGTGTAGATTCTGGCTGGTGTTCGATTTTTGTCATGCTCGCTGCGACCCCGTTCATCTCGATAATCTTCAAGTTTGCCAGATATTGAGATCCGGGTAACAAGATGAGATTTCTGAAAAACGGAGCCAGGTTCTATCCCAGTTGACAGCGGTAGTTTACCGCCTGCGATGTATTTAGTTCAGGGAACGATGAAATGGCCCAGATATGCCCTGCGCAAAACGGTTGGAACGAACTGATTAGTCGAGAGCGTCGGCGAGTATTTCCGAAAGGAATCTGGCGGGCCTGCCAACGCCATCCTCCACCTGCTGTCGACACGAAACCCCGGTCACGGCAACGGCCACGTTTGGCCCGGTGGCGCGGATAGCGGGGAACAGCCGGTCTTCGCCCATTTTCATCGACACGTCGTAGTACTTCTTATCGAATCCGAACGACCCGGCCATGCCGCAGCACCCTGCATCGATCAGTTCAGTGTTGTAGTTGGGCGGCATGTTGAGTGCCTCGATACCCGCACCCGTACCAACCAGTGCCCGCTCGTGACAGTGGACATGAAGCTGGGCGTCGAGCGATTTACTCGTCCACTTGATCTGCTGACCGTCATCGCCCGTGGTTTCAACGAGCAGTTCTTCGATCATCATGGTTGCTTCGGCAACGGCCTTAGCTTTTTCATCGCCACCCAGCAGGTCGGGATACTCGTCCCTTATCGCCATCATGCAGCTCGACTCGCACCCAACAATTTTTGCACCGGCCTGCACATGCTCGTAAAGCACATCGACGTTATAGCGAGCATGTGAAGCCGCCTGGTCGAGCAATCCCTTGGAAATCATCGGTCGGCCGCAGCACTTACGGTCGGCCAGCACAACCTCGTACCCGAGCGCTTCGAGAATGCGAGTCGCCCCGATGCCGGATTCCGGGTGGTTGAAATTCATGAAAGTATCGTGGAACAGCACGACTTTGCCGCGCGATCCCGTTGTGTTCGGGGTGCGCTTCTTGAACCAGTTTTCGAACGTTTTCAGTACGATTTTTGGAAGTTTGCGGCGACGATCGAATCCGAGTATTTTCTCGTTCACGAACCGGAAAGGCAGAGTTCCAGAAATGAAATTTGCTATCGGAGCGATCGGAACCGCCAGGGCGCTCAGGCGGTGGACATTACCCACCAGCCGTGAAGCTATCGGTGTGCCGTGTTCTCTGTTGTACCCATTTAGAAATTCGGCCTTGATCTTCGCCATGTCAACATTCGATGGGCATTCGGATTTGCAAGCCTTGCATTCGACGCAGAGACTGAAAACCTCCATCATCTCGGAAGAATTCAGGCTCTCTTTCGAAAGCTCACCAGATAACACCCCGCGCAGAGCATTTGCCCGTCCACGAGTCGAGTGCATCTCTTCGCGGGTGACCTGGAAAGACGGGCACATTGCGCCTGCGTGAAGAGTTCTGCACGCACCGACACCGTTGCACTTTTCTACCGCTGAAGCGAACCCGCCCTCGGCAGTCCAGTCGAGCCTGACCGGCGGAGAGAACGTTACGTACTTTTCGCCGTAACGTAGGTTGTCGGTGAATGCAGGCGTATCGAAAATCTTGCCAGGGTTCATCACCCCGTTCGGGTCGAACGCCCGTTTTACATCTCGGAAGTGCTGTACCAGTTCTGAACCAAACATTTTGTCGGCAAACGCCCCGCGCACAATGCCGTCGCCATGTTCTCCGCTCAGTGCGCCCCCAAACTCAAGAACAAGGTCGGAAATCTCATCGGCGATGCGTGCCATCATCTCCACGCCGCCAGTGGTTTTAAGATTTACTACTGGGCGAACGTGGAGGCAGCCTACCGACGCATGGCCGTAATATCCGGCCCTGGTGCCAGCGGAGCGGACTATCTCATCAAACCGCTTCACATATTCGGGCAGCTTTTCAGGAGCGACCGCCGTGTCTTCGACGAACGGCATCGGCTTGGCTTCGCCGGGAATGTTCATCATTAGGCCAAGACCAGCCTGGCGCATGGCCCAGACCTGTCCCTGACCGGCCGCATCCATCAGGCGAGTCGTGGCATATGGCCGCCCGCCCGTCTTCATCCGTTCGTTCAGCCGATCGAGCTTTGATTCGACCTCCTGAACCGTATCGCCTGTCATCTCAACGACCAGGATGTCGGTCGGGTCGCCTTCAAGGAACGCAAGATTTCTGGAAAACCCGAGCGATTTGCGGGCCTGTGAAATTATCATTTCGCCCATGTGCTCCACAGCGGCAGGTTCCTGTTCAAGAGTGGCGACCGTGGCCTCCATTGCAGAACCGATGTCCATGAAGTGAAGGACTGCCAGCCCCTTGAACCTGGGGATTGGCTCGATGTTGAGCTTTGCCTCGGTCACTGCGACCAGCGTGCCTTCTGAGCCAACGGCGAGTTTGGCAAGGTTCAGTACGTCGGGGTTCTGCACGAGATCGAGGTTGTACCCGCCGACCCTTCGAAGAATCTTAGGGAATCGCTTTTCAACTTCGGTTGCTGCATTGCGGGCTATTGCATCGATTCCGCTATAAATCTGGCCTTCAAGAGTCGCTAGTTTCAACTTGGTGGCATGTGCGCCGGGTGTCAGTTGCTCGAAGTGGGCACGCGAACCATCCGAAAGCACAACGTCCATTTCTTTGACCTGGTCGACCGTCTTTCCATAGAGAATCGAGTGGGCGCCGCACGAGTTGTTGCCCATCGCTCCGCCGATGTTGGCACGCGATGAAGTGCTGGGGTCGGGGGTGAAAAACAACCCGGAAGATCGCAGTTGCCGGTTTAAATCGTTAATGGTCACACCGGGCTGGGTCCTCACCCACCGCTCTTCCCGGTTGATCTCCCGCACGTCAAACATATATTTCGAGAAATCGATTACGATTCCGCGGTTTACGGTCTGTCCGGAAAGGCCAGTGCCAGCACCGCGCGGGAGTACGCTAACGCCGTTTTTCGACGCGATTTCTAAAACCGCAGATACATCATCTACATCACGCGGGATCACTACTCCGACAGGGTTTATCTGGTAGATCGACGCATCGGTCGAGTACATTTGCCTGGTTACGGCGTCGAACCGGACTTCCCCGCCAATAGCAGCGCGCAGGTCGGCTTCGATATCGCCTGTGGCTGAATCGCCCGCAGGTCTTGGTGCAGCGACCATCGTTAGTTTCCCGGTTCCGTTGCAATAACGAAGTGCAAACCTTTGCCTTTATCACCATCGTCGCCCGGCAGGGTCAGCGGCAGGGGCGCACGGCTCACGCGGATACCGAATGACAAGTAGATATCATCAAGATTGCCGATAATGTACTGAATATTTTTCATGCCCCCACGTACGACTGCCGCTATCCGATCCCTAACCCCTAGCGCCTTACGGTAGCAACTCATTCAAGTGCCTCGGCCATCCCGAATGAGTATGGCTAAATATCACGTTCCGCTTCTACTCCAGGGTCAGGTTCCGTTTCAGGTTCTTCACCCTGGCGCGAATCTGCTATCAAAGAAGCGATAACACTTCCTGCCAGAATGGTAACGATCGCCCCCAGTGAAAAGAGAATCGGGATCTCTAATATGCTGCTGGTGGTCATCTTCACTCCCACAAATACCAGCACGAGTCCAAGGCCGAATTTGAGGTACCGTAACTTCGCCACCAGCCCTGAGATAAGAAAGAAGAAAGAACGGAGTCCTAATATCGCGAAAATGTTGGATGTGTAGACGATAAAAGGTTCGTCCGTGATAGCTAATACCGCAGGTACTGAATCAATGGCAAATACAAGGTCTGTAACTTCGATACTGACCAGTACCAGGAACAAAGGTGTTGCGAACAGCACACCCTTTATACGTACGAAAAAGCTTTGCCCGTGATATTCGTCGGTCACAGGAATAAACCGACGGACCAGCTTCACAATCGGGTTCTTACTCGGATCGACCTCTGTATCGCTCTTCAGGATGATCCTGATCCCCGTCAGAACGAGGAACCCACCGAAAACAAATATGATCCAGTGGAACTGCGCGAGCAGCGTTACACCAGCTGCGATGAAGACTGCGCGCATGACTATCGCGCCAACTATTCCGTAGAACAACACGCGGTAGCGGTATGCCTGCGGGACAGAGAAGTAAGTGAAGATAATCAGGAAGACGAACACGTTATCTACGCTGAGCGACAACTCGATAACATACCCGGTCAGGAATTCGAGTCCGGTCTTTGTCCCCCACCACAATGTGACGCCAATCCAGAACAAGCCGGCGAGCGAGACCCAGAAGGCCGACCAAATCGCGGCCTCTTTGGTGCTCAGTACGTGGCTTCGTCGATGGAAAACAGTCAGGTCGATGGTCAACACGACCAGTACGCAGGCCGTGAAGATGGCATAAAACCATGGCGATACTTGAAGTGCGCCTTCGTTAGCTAAGTCCATCGCGTATTTCTTCTTGTGTAATCGTGATAACGGTTGGTGTTGGGGAGCCGTACCGGCCAGAGGTTTTTACAAGCGTATGCCGGGACGCGCCCGAAAGCAGTGTTTTCTACAGCGAAAACCGGTCGCGTGGAATCGAAATTCAATCTCTTCAGGCAGGGTGCTAGGAGGTCTTTACGATTTTGTAGACCTGTTGACCCCGCGGGGTCTTAACTTCTACTTCATCGCCAAGTTCGTGCCCGAGAATGGCCGACCCAACCGGGGACACGATCGATATCTTGCCGGTTAGCGGGTTTGCTTCGTTTGGCTCGACAACCTGGTATTTCACTGTCTTGCCTGACCCGCCCTCGGTTAGCTCGACCTTGGAACCAACATGGACCCGCCCGCTATCCTGATTCTTGGCATCGATGATCACTGCCACCTTCAGTGTGGCTTCTATCTCCCGGATTTTGCCAATCGCCATCCCCTGAGCCTCGCGGGCAGCTTCAAGCGGGGCGTTTTCTCGTACATCACCGTCGGCAGCAGCCCTTTGAATGTCTCCAACGATCTTGATCCGCTCTTCTTGCAGAAGGGCCAGCTGCTTCGTCATCTCGTTGTACCCGCTCTGGGTCAGGCGAACACTGCGAGTGGGGTTGATCACCGAAATAGCCTTAGACGCCGAGGTGCGAGATTTACGGAGCCGCAGATGCTGAGCCAGGTTGACTTCGATGTGGTCTTTTTTCTTCAGGAAAGCTAGAAACAGCTTCACGGCACTGAGCCGCTCGGTGGCATCTCTGGTGGCCGTACGGGCGCCAAACACTTCGTTATATTCACCGATTTCAGAAGGAATGAGCGTGTCGATCAATCGCTCCCCGCCTATCCAACGCACAAATTTGGCAATTTCAGGCTGTGCCGCCTTCTTCGCATCCTGTGGCAGTTGCCTTACGTATGTCTGAAACGCAACGGTGAGAGACAGTGCTACTCGCTCTTGTTCCTCTTCTTCTTCCTGAATTTGTTGGGGTGCTTCAGACGTTGTTGCCATGTTGTGCCTTACTCCGTGGAATCCAGAAAAAACTGTTTCCCACAACTGAAATTCAGGAGAACAATCGTCTAATGATAGTTAGACTATTTTGTGACCGTCAAATAAATAAGATCAAAAATCGTTTGACACTCCCGCTGATCCGAACTTAAAATTGACGTCTACTATTCTTTTGGATAGCACCGGACCGAATAGCCCGAACAAACAAACCGCCCTCAAGGCTTCCCACCAACAAATATGCCAAAGCGTACCTATCAACCAAAAACCCGACACCGCGCACGAGTGCACGGCTTTCGTCAGCGGATGAGCACCAAAGGTGGTCGTGCGGTTCTGGCGCGACGCCGTGGTAAGGGCAGAATACGGCTAACGGTTTAATCAAGTCGTATCCATTGGCCATTCCCACCAGGCAGCGAATTCGACGACCGGCGGAGTTCCGCCGTGTTTTTGCGCGTGGACGTAGAACGTCTGGCGAATACGTGAATTTTGTTGCGTTGCGCAACGAACTTCCATTGTCGAGAATTGGCCTTTCCGTGAGCAAGCGTGTTGGGTGTGCTGTGACCAGAAACTTTGTTAAGCGCCGAATGCGCAATGCTCTGGCCGAAATGAACATTGCCAATGGCTGGGATGTAGTCGCCACCGCGAAACCCGATGCTCCGGGCGTTTCGTATGCAGTGTTCGATGAAACGATGAAAAAGTCGCTCGCCCGTCTGGGGATTCGGATACACCCCACCGGTAGCAGTACCGGCAATTTGGGGACAGGCGTGTAATGTCTAAAATATTTCTTTTTCTAATCAGGGTCTACAAACTGGCGGTATCGCCGTACTGGCCCGGCCAGTGCCGGTACGACCCAACTTGCTCGGAATTCGCAGCCGAAGCCATTCGCGATCGAGGGGCGTTGACCGGTTCGTGGCTCGCAATTCGCCGAATCAGTCGGTGTCATCCGGGTCGGTCAAGGGGTTATGACCCGGTCCCTACTAAAAAAACGTAAGAATTGTTCTAAATAATCGAGTTGAATTTTGGGCTGGCCGTCTTCCTGATTGCCTGCCCAGAATTAAATCCAGCATAGCCCGGAGGCACATAACGCCACCGTCAACAATTGGCAACACCTTCAACACCATGAACGGGTCTAAGCCTGAAAAATATGTTCGCCCCAACAGGAAACGGTTGTGGGTGTTCTTCGCGTTAGTACTCGTGATGTTCGCGACCGTTGCGTGTGTGAACGACCTGACCCCGTCGGGCGGTTGGTCCGCTCCGATCGTCGAAGACGGCAAGTTGTACATCGGAAACCTCGAAGGGACGCTTGTTAAGTTCGACCCCGAAACAGGAAGCCTCGACAACTGGCGGTACCCGCGTGAAGAAGATGGGCTGGGTGCTATCTACGGAAGCCCGGTCATCGTCGGCGACAACATCTACGGCGTCGCCTACACATGCCGAGGTGATAACTGCGAAGGAGAAATCTACGGCCTGAGTCTTGCTGACGGGTTTTCCATCTGGGGCCCGCGTGGGCTGGAGGTGAGTACCAAACTTGTCGGGCAGATAAACGTAGTCGGAACAACTCTGTTGGTCGGAACGAGTGCCCTGGGTGAGGAAGAAAACGGAACAGAGGGCTATCTCTACGCACTCGACACCGCACCAGGATCGCCCCGGCTGAAATGGCGAGTTCCTCTCGACGGGAACGCGTGGAGTGGCGTGACTGTCGAAGGTACAACTGCATATGTCGCCACCATGGCAGGTACGCTCTACGCCATCGACGCCCGTGATGGCGATCAGTTTGACTCTGACCCGGCATCACGCATCCTGTGGACGTTCGAGGCCGAGAGTGCCATCGCAGGCCCGATACATGTCGAAGGCAACAGTATTTACTTTGGCGATTTGGGCAGCAATGTATACAAGCTGAACATGTCGTCGCGGTCGGCTTCATCAGAAACATCGGAGATAAACACCGGAAACGGCGAGTGGAAGATCGATGTCGGTGCATGGGTATGGGCAAAGCCGGTCGTAGAGAACGGCGTAGTGTTCGTTTCGGCACTCGACGGTTCGATTCACGCGCTCGATGAAACCACAGGGGCAGAGAAATGGTCGTCCCAAATCGATGGGCAGATCGTCGCAGCCCCAACTCTGTTCGATCGAAAGCGTGGCGAAACCCGTGAACGGGCGCTTGCTGTCCCGTCAGGCGAAAAAAACGTCTGGGTCATTTCAGTGATCGATGGTCGTGAGCTTGGCGTTTTCGTAACCGACGAGCCGGTCAATTCAACTCCGCTTATCTACGGAGAGAATCTTTATGTGCTGGCAATGAACGGCGATCTCAAGTGGTTCACTGTCGACGATACGACTAAACGTGGTTGCATTGAGCTGAAAGAGGGTGATCGATGCGATTGATCATCAACACGGGCCTGTGCCAGATAGCTGCAAACGGAGAGGCCAACTAAATGGAGATATTTAGTACTCTCTGGCTCGAAGTAATCATGCGGCCGATGATTAACATCCTGGCGCTGCTGTACCAGCTGTTGTTCAGCAATTTTGGGCTCAGCATCATTGTCTTCACCGTCTTAATTCGTCTTGCGATGATCCCTCTGACAGTTCGTCAGACACGCCAGATGAAGAAAATGCAGACCATCCAGCCGAAACTTAAGGCGATACAGGATAAGTACAAGGGCAAAAAGGGCGATGCCCGTCGGGCGATGTCGACGGAAACGATGGCCATGTACAAGAACGCCGGCGTTAGCCCGGTAGGTTGTCTTGGCCCGATGATTATCCAGATGCCGATCTGGATCGGTTTCTACCGGGCGATTCTCCGCACCATGCCATCGACACCCGAAGGCATGGCGAATCTTTCCGGCCTGTTTTACGGGTGGAACCCGGCTATTTCCTCGGTTCCGTTCAACAGTCAATTTTTGGGCGTCTCGCTCGTGGACCTCGTCTCGGCTGCGCCTCTGCCATGGAACTTCGCACTACCTGTCCTGGTAGGCGCATCGATGTTCATACAGCAGAAAATGACCACGAACCCTACATCGGACCCACGACAACGCCAGACCAACCAGATGATGCTGTGGATGATGCCGATCATGTTCGGCGCATTTACCTGGCAGTTCCCTGCTGGCCTGGCTGTCTACATTCTTTTCTCAAACGTGATTGGCGTAGTGATTCAGTACTACGTTAGCGGCAAACAACCAATCGAACTGTTCGGGCGGTCGTTCCTTGGCACGGAAGCTAGTAAGGCTGAACGGGCGGCTCAGATCGCCGCTGAAGCCAACCCACCCAAGGCACAGACATCCAGTTCGAAGGAGTCAGATGACGATGACCAGAGCACGGAAGTTCTCCGGAAAGACGGTCGACGAAGCGACCGAAATCGCTCTCGCCGAACTGGGCGTAGAACTCGAAGACGTCGACATAAGGGTAATTAGGCCCGGTCGATCGGGAATTTTAGGATTCGGCGGCGAGACTGCCGAAATCGAGGTATCACCGCTCGCCGATGGCGACCCGGCGTTTGCCGATGACGAGCTCGACGAAGTCGAGCAAGCTGAAATCGTCGATGACGTGTCGCCGCCTGAGTCAGGTTCGGAAGCAACCAATCACGATTCGCCACGCGACACGGGTTCAGATGAGACTGGCAGCGCAGACGACGGGACTCGCGGTTCGCGCGGCATGCGGAGTAGAAACCGTGGCAGGGGCAGAGGACGCAGTCGCGGACGAAACGGTCAAGCCGATCAGCCCCGTGGTGGAGACTCCCCACGAGGCCAGGGCGAAGCAACAACCGACGCTGGTTCCGCAGAACAATCAGATCGACCAGATCAACGTGACGAGCGCCAGCCTTCAGGCCCTTCCAAATCGAAAAATTCGACCCCAGCGGTGCCGCGAGAAAAGGATGAAGAGGCCGAGCAGCTTGTATCAGAACTGCTCGATTATTTTCTTGGTGCAATGGGGGTCGTTGCCGAAACCTATATTCGTGACGATGACGATGAAGGCTCGCTGGTGTTCGAGATCGAAGGTCAGGACGCGGGCCTGCTGATTGGCCGACGTGGCGAAACGCTGCAATCACTCCAGTTCCTCGTCCGTATGATCACGAGCCGCCAGCTGGGGCGAAAAGCATATGTGGTTATCGATATAGAGGACTACCGAGAACGCCGAATCCAGATGTTGCACAGACTGGCGCGTCGCACGGCAGGTCGTGTCGCATCCAGTGGCCGCGAGGACGGTCTCGAACCGATGTCTCCAGCGGAGCGACGGATTGTCCACATGTCACTCGCCGGGCATCCCGAGGTACGTACAGAATCGGAAGGCGAAGGCAACCAGCGCCGGGTAGTTATATTCCCGATCGATTAGGTCGCCAGATCGCCAGATCGCCAGATCGCCGGGTCGCCAGCGACGTTCTCTCGGGCAGAGTAGGTACTGGCTAATCCGAAAAACCAGGCCGATGGCAACCGGGTGGTGCAGATTCTAGTGCCGCTATTCAAGGCGGCCTAGACTCTCGTTATTCGAGCGGACAACGAAGTACGTAATACTGTCGAGAATATCTGCCACGGTAGCATCAATGATGGCCTTCTCAGCGACGGCTCGGAGATCATCTAGAACGGAATCGGGAGCCGTGCTCTCCAGTACAACAGTTGTCGTTATCCGACCTGTCGCGTAATCGAACGAGGTAACGGCCTCGCGCACTTTAGGCGACCCTAATACTGCGTAATGGGCTGCTGGGATCGCCTTTTGGAGTTCCGCCTCAGTGAATTCTGTGCCGGCACGCACTTCGACTAAAACGCCACTGTGAATGCTGCTGAAGAGATCGATTATGTCGAGTGCTTCTTCGGGGGCGGGGCCAGCGAAAGCGACCCACGCGCCACCAGTGTCTATGATCGCCGACCCGGCGTAAGCTGCGGGAAAGTCGCTGCGGATTTTCGCGATCAGCAAGGAGAAATTATCGTTCCATGCATACCGATCGATGGCCTCTTGTAGAGATATGCCTTTCTGGTTGGCGATGTTCTGTAGATCCTGTAACTCGGCCTCATTAGGCGGGTCATTGATTTCCTGTGGTGCCACATCCGGCATGGTCAACCCTTCGTCTTTTGCGTGGTCGGCAGAAGACGAAGGGTTGACTGGCCTGACTTTCACTGTCTGCCTGGTATGCCGGTCTATGAGGATTCGATCTCCAAGCGGCTCTTGAAGTTTAACCTCGATGATTCCACCGCAGTCGTCGCCACCACCTCTAAAGAGGAAGGAAGAAGCAACCACCCTAACCTGTACATCGACATCCGTTTCCCGCAGCATCGAAATTTCTGGATCCGCGTTGCAGGCGGAAACATTGAGTGCAAGCCTTTCTGGTGAGAGCAACTGTGCGCTTGTCACTTTCACGCCGCTGCGCCATGCGACCCCGTACAGGAACGACCATTTACCGCTGAAGGACGACCCGGCCGCGAAAAGTAGCAACCCGATCGCCACAATCGCGATAGTTATGCGCCCCATACGCCGGGGTAAGAATTTTCTCAAGCGAGGGTTGTTAATCACAAAGTCACCATCGGTTGGCTGCGTCCTGCCATGGCGTTCAATTGAGATGAGTCATCCCACGACTTGTCCGTGGGAGCACTTGGGAGGCTAGCACACCTACGATCGGGCCTTCCGATATTCTGCTG
>CAYLWG010000073.1:0-13669 GCA_964387235.1 uncultured Dehalococcoidales bacterium | reverse complement strand
ATGCTCGACCGCGATCAATTCGACAAATACTCTCCGATGGGTGAGGTCCGATCTCGCTCAGAGCTTGCCCTGTGGGGACGGTCGAGAAGAGCGGCGCATTTTGTGAGGGGCAAAACCAACTGGCTGCGATCAGCGGTGAAAGGTCGGTCGAGCGTACATTCGATTAGCGCAAATAGGCTCTCGAATGAACTCACAAGTGGCAGAGCGAGCCGGATTCGATTTGCATATGCCGATCTATATTCGCAGAGGGGCCGGACCCACGACATCCACACAGAGATCCCCGATCTGGCGAGCACGATTAGTGCGAACCTTTTCGACAGGCTCGAGAGTGCCGGGCATCAGCAATCCGATCGGTTCAAGACGTTCGTCACCGGCATTGTCTCGAACTACCTCACCACTGGATGGCAGGATCGCGGGTTTACACCTGGATTCACGCCGGATAAGTCGATGACGCTGTTCACTGGCACGGGAGGAGCTTATCTCGCCCGGGTGGTGAGTCACGCGTTCCAGCGACACGGGGCCAGGGTAATACGGACCACCCACGGTGGCGAGACGGTTTTATTCGATGACCCGTGGTGGGCTTCAACCGAACTTCCTTTCGCAGATACCTACATGACTTACGGCATGCGGGCGGCAGATCGGGCCAATGCAATTACCGAGCGTCACATGTCAGTACGCAACGCGGATCGGCAGGTTACTGCTGTGGCCGGTGGTTCCCAGTATCATCGCAAAATTATCGAGCAGGCAACACCAAATGCACCTGTAAAAACCGTGCACGTTGTATCAGCATCGTTTTCGGGTACGCTCCGTGCAATCCCGAACGTCAAGATTCACGACGTCGTCTACTACGAGTGGCATCGGCGGTTGCTTCAGTTGGTCAGGTCGGCCGGTTTCAAGGCGGTTTCTAAGCGGCACCCCAAGGGTCGGGGCGCCGATTTGACTCTGTTTGCAGACGTGGCATCTGAAGAACTCAGACAGGCCCAGATGTCGGACACCTTCGATCTCCCAGATGCCTATGTGATGGACATCGCAGGAGGCGCATTCATCGAGGCGATCTGCACTCTCAAACCGGTCGTGCTGGTGGACATCCCAAACCGCCGTATGACCGACGAGGGACGGGCACGTATTGGCGAGAGCGTACAGATAGTGCGGGCGCATTTCGATGAGAACAACCGGGTTGCCGCAAACGCTGACGCAATTATCGAGGGGCTGCAAACGCCAGTAAACATCAAAGCAAGACGAAGGTTTATATCGGAGTATCTGACAACCCCCGACACCAATCTTGAACAACTGATGACCGGAATAAACTTCTAGCGTTTAGCAGCGACCGAACTCGCGATATCCGATGCTTCAAATACGCAGTGGTCATTTGAAATCTGAACGGGCCGGGTTGTGTGGCTGGCACACTTGAGAATTTGTTGCCCGTGAGTGTATACATTTACCATGGTAAAAGTCATAGAGTTCATCTCAGACCAGTCAGGCCGACGACGGCGAATTCAGAGTCGCCTGGCAGGAGTGATTACGAATGAGCTTCAACGACCCGATTCAAGGTCGGCGGGGGATCTCGAAATCCTCCGTTCTCTGAACAAAGTTGTGTCGAACGCGGAGATCGCGAACACCGTAGTTTCAAATCCACAGCAATTTGAGATGACGCCTCAGGAGCTGCACTGGCTCGACAAACACGCTGAATCCAGTTGGGCCGACTACCTGATTCATCGGTACAAGTTCCGGTTATTTCCCGCCCAGCAGAAAGTTGCAGACTTTCCGCCTCATTTGTTGATCGAGCCCACGTCCATATGCAATCTCCGCTGCGTGATGTGTTTTCAAATCGACGAGACGTTCACGCGGGATAAATCGCAGATGGGCCTGATGCCCTGGAAGTTGTTCACTTCTGTCGTCGATCAGGCCGCCGATAACGGCTGCCAGGCGATCACGATGGCATCGAGGGGCGAACCGACATTGCACAAGCAGTTTGGCGAGATGCTTCATTACATCCATGCCAAAGGTTTTCTTGATACCAAGATAAACACGAACGCCACACGACTCAACGAAAAACTCATTCACGATATTCTGCAATCGGAAGTGGCGAATGTGACGTTTTCAGTTGATGCATCAGACGCTGAAACTTACGAAAAGATTCGGGTACGCGGCAAGTTTGACCAGGTGCTAAAGAACATCGAATCGTTCAACGAAATCCGAGAAACCAGTTATCCGGATAGCAGTACTACGACCCGAATATCGGGCGTCGCGGTCCTGCCTGATCAAGATCCCAAAGAGATGCAGTCATTCTGGTCAAATCTGGTCGATGAAGTCGCCGTTGTGCCGAATCAACAGAGGTGGGATTCGTACCACAACCCGAGGTTCATGCGTAAAGAGGTTTGCAACCTTCTTTATTCACGGATGTACGTTTGGTGGGACGGCACATGCAACCCCTGCGATTTCGACTATAAATCTCTACTTAAAGTCGGGAATGCAAACGAAGATTCTCTGGCAGACATCTGGAAAGGCGAGAGATATTCTCAAATTCGTGAGCATCACGAAACCATGCGCAGGTCCGAGTTGAATCCTTGCGACCGATGCCCTCTTTAGCCGAATCCGGCAGGCGCATCCGGGTATCGGTGCTGGGTGTGCGTGGTCAGGCTGCGCGCCACATCGCCCTGATCGATTCGAATCCGTCGATCGATCTTCAGCACGTCTTTTACCCCATCGCTGAAAAGGTCGGGACAGCCGGGCAGCAGGATTTACCTGTGACCAGTGTTCTGGCCGATTGCATGGAATCCGATGCGATCATCATTGCATCGCCAACGTCGGCACATTCGATGCAACTCGAAGCTCTGGTCGATTTCAACGGCCACATCCTGGTCGAGAAGCCTGCGGTCGACAATCCGACCGACGTATCGGCACTGTTGGATTTTCCTGGCGAATGGAAATCCAGGGTCAGGGTCAATTTCAACTTTCAGTTCAACCCGGTCGCGATTATTTTCAAGAAGATTCTCGAAGATAAGCTGATCGGAAATCCTATTCACGCGACCTTCGAGACTAATCACGGGGGAGCGTTTAAGACCGATTGGCATAACACCTGGCGTACTTCCGAGAAATTCGCAGGCCCGCTGCACACTGTAGGGATTCATTATGTGCAGTGGTTAATGACCCGTTTTGGCCAGCTCGCAAACATTTCCACCCAAACGGCGAGCCACGTCGACCGTTCGGTTGATGACTCTGGCGTCGCTAACCTGACATGGGATGATGGGTTTGCTGCGACCATAATGACGAGTTACGCATCGGCGTTCAGAGTGCATTTCCAGATCACTGGCACTGACGGATACGTTGTTTACGATGGCACGGACGTGAAAC
Organism: uncultured Dehalococcoidales bacterium; assembly: GCA_964387235.1. Lineage (GTDB taxonomy): Bacteria > Chloroflexota > Dehalococcoidia > Lucifugimonadales > Lucifugimonadaceae > Lucifugimonas. The sequence continues at coordinate 10,315 of CAYLWG010000073.1, read as the reverse complement.
TTACCGCCCCGCGAGAAACCTTCGATGAGAGGGGGTTTTTCACGCATCCGCCCGAATCTACACTGGCCAGTTTGCCGTGGAACGATGCTTATCAGGCTTCGGTTGAAAAATCTCAGCTTGCGTTTTTCGATATGGTCAGCGCAGGCACAAAGATCGACCCTGCAGAGTTCGACCGTGACCTGCAGATGATGAATCTTCTGATCAGCGGCGTCCCGAACTAGCCGATTCGGCTATGGGTTAGTTTCGCAATCGTCGCGATAAGAGTGGCAGTCGGCTCCCCGAATTTCTCCACGATTGCAGGTAGGCCCAGAGCAATGTTGCGCCGCCTCCGCCAACTATTGCGTATATGGGTATGACCGGGATTTTGTACCGGGGGGCCCTGCCAAGAAATCCGATCGCAACGATGAAGTAGAGAACACTTAGCACGAAATAAACCGCAAGCAGCTTTTCTTTTCTACGAATCAGGAACACAAGACCCAGCGCGATTAACAAATACTCGATCATCACTTTTCCTACGAGTACAGGCGTCAGGAAAAATTCCTTCTGAATACTTTTTATGTTGCGCACTATTCGTTCTGTGAACGTTTCGTAATTAAGAGGGTCGTCTAAAACAGGCCGATCTCTGTTGAAAATAACGTAAAGGTATGAACTTTTTTCAGTCCCGATCAGAAATGAAACCATGCCCTGCACGTACAAAATCACGAAATCTTTCGGGTTTTTAAGCACGTAGCTGACGGCGGCGCTTTTTGCTGCGGCAGACCGGTCGAACGGGTTTTCGTAATCGACCCACTGTTGCCATCCCAGCTCATCGCGCGCTTCATAAAATTCTGTGTTGTCGGCCCTGGCTTTGGCTCTCACGATGCTCGCGGTCAAAACGTTTCCGCTGATTGTCGAAAGCGAATAGTGGCCGTACTCGTTGTAATTCCAGAGTTGAAACGGGGCTATAAGCGCCATCAATCCAATCATCAGAGCCGCCGCAACGATGATTTTGTTACGTATCGTCCTGTTCTGTAACAGGATGACCATAAGCGGTATCACTACAAAGAATTGAAGCACTGAACGCACAACGCTTCCCAGCCCGAGCAACGCCCCCATAAGTAAGAACCATCTAAACGATTCTCGTTTCCAGGCATGTAAAAACACAGCGAGGAATATCACGAAAACAAAAATGAATAATGTTTCGGTGAAAAGAAATCGTGCAGCCCACGCCACAGGTATCGCTGAGAGCGCAAACAGGCCTGCGGCTATGGTTCCGGCACGTTGGGAATTGAACAGAGACCGTGTGATTCCGTAAATGAGTGGAACCATCAGGATGTTCATAAGGGTCTGAATTGCCAGCACCAGCCAGATTCCATTATTTGAAACAGCGTAAATGGCCGTTACAAAATAGGGGTAACCCATCGTTCTGTCTGTTGCCCAGTTCGTTTCAGACAGCGGCACCCCGTTTAGAAACCCGACCGCTATTGCGTGGTACTGCAGGCCGTCACCATCGAGAATGACGTTCGTAATGACGTCTTCATTCCAGGGCTGACCCGCAACGTAGATCACGACACGCGTCACCACTGTGAAAACCAGAATGGCAAACAGACCGGGATGCGTATGGCGAAGATTCCTGAGAATGTCGAAGATGGCACCCAGACGTGATGTAGCTTTTTGAAAGATTTGGCTCTGAGTCATGGTGAATAAATCATCGACCAGCACGTAACAAATACAGGATGAAGCTTGGCTGCATCATCATCGCTCAGGGTTTTCGCTGAGATTACTCGGTTCTGTGCGGCCCGGAATAATCGAATAATGGCGGGCTTCCAATTTAGCTTCTTGGTCGATTGTTTTCGATCTTTGCATCCGAAATACCACCGACAACCTCAGAACGTGAAAAATGTAACTCAGCCGCTTGAACCCTGTCAGCGGCACATAGCCCTTATACCGTTTCCAGATCGGTATTGGCTTTACCTGTTCGCCAAGTTCACCCGCAACGAATTGCAGGTGACCATCGATGTGATAGGTGTCGGTTAGTGCATCGAGATCGACTCTTGAAAGAAATTCCCGTGAATACATCACGAACCCGGTGTGCCATTCTTTCCGATAGTGACCAGTTACGAAGCTTTCCAACGCACTGAGAATCTTTATCACTCGATAGGTCAGGGCCGGGGTCTCCTCCTGCTCCGGGAACACCGATTTATCCCGGTATCCATACACAACTCCATAATCAGATTCTATGTACGGCATGAACTCATCGAGTAGCTCGGTAGGGTACTGGCCGTCACCGTGAAGCATGATGACCCGTTTCACATCCGGGGAGTTAAGCATGAGTGAATATGCAAGTTTTTGCGATCCTGAGTAACCCAGATTTTCCTCTGGCTGAATCAAATGAACAGGAACCGACCAGCGGTTTTCGCCGCGTGCTTTCTGAATTCTTGCAACCGTGTCATCAGTGCTGCAGTTATCCACAATTAATATTTCTGCCAGTTCCAAAATATCATCGGGAATCTCGTCTATAACGGTGACGATATAGTCGGCACAGTTATAAGCGGGGACGTAGATAAGCAATCCACGGTTAAACGTAATTACCTGATTATTATTGGTCGCCATATGTAAATGATCTTAGTCTGGTAAAACGTTTGTTAGAACTCGCTGGCAGCGGCATTCAGGCGATGCCAAAAGGACTGGTGAAATCGGCCAGTGTTGAAAACTTCGTGTCTCGCTCCGAAAGATTTGGCGGCGAAACCGGCCAGTTCATTCCGATACTGCTCCACAGAATCCCATCATCGTTTTCAGGGCTGTAGACACTGGATACGTTGTAAACGACCGTCGCATCGTTCAGGGCGTAAAACCCGTGAGCCAGTCCTTTCGGCACGTAGAGGATATTCCCGGCACCCGACGATATTTCGATTGAAACATGATCGCCATAGGTGGGTGAGTCGGTTCGTAAATCCACCACCACATCAAGAATCGTGCCCGATGTGCAGTACACCAGCTTGCTGTGTGCATGCGGGGGACGCTGAAAGTGCATTCCACGCAGAACACCCTTTTTCGACACCGAGTAGTACTGTTCGCTCCACTCTGTTTCCAGATTGTTCGCCGCGAAAAAGTCGCTGTGAAATGTCTTGACAAATTTGCCGCGCGGGTCGGAACGCATAATCGGTTGCAGTTCAAAACATCCTGCGATAGTCGTTTCCTGTATCTCAAACATCGGCTTGAAGAATTCTCTTAATGCCTTCTTGCAAAGAGATTTGCGGCGACCAGCCGGGCAGCACAACCCCTCGAGACCACGGCTCCATCACCTCCCTGTCTCGGTAAGGCCGCCCACCCCACTCGATATCGAGAGTAACGCGAGTCTGGTCTTCATAAATTCCAACGAGTTCTCGCAGCGTGACTGGCTTGCCCGAGCAGACAGAATATGTTTCCGCAGATTCCACCGCTCCTGTGCGCAGCCTTTCAAGGGCAACGATGAATGCCTCACAAACGTCGTCTACGTAAACCGGGTCCAGTCGCTGTGCGCCGGGCGACATGCCTAACCGCTCTCCACTGCTACTGAGCCGCTCCAGCAGTGCGAACAGCTTGCCCCGCTGGTCGCCCGGACCATACGTATCGAACAACTCGAGGTTGATGACACGAACCTGATGCACCTCGATGTAATACTGAAGTAGAGTCCGAAATGCCTGTTTTGTGGCGGCGTACAGATTTACCGGGCTGTAGTCCGCATCGCCAAAGTGCTGCCACGACGTCCCAACGTTAATCAACTGCCGAACATCGTTCACTGCCATTGCTTCTGCAAGTTGAGCCGAAAGAAGTATGTTGCTGCTTACCAGTTCATCGACTTCATCTGGATTGTGTTCGCCGATGAACAACGATGCCAGGTGGATGACCATATCGGGCTGTGCATCACGTACAACCGAGATCATATCGTCGGTCGATCCGTAGTGGCGGTGGCTGCTTATGTGAGCGAGTGAATCACCGAATTTAGTCAGATCGGTGCCAGGGCGGGTCAGAACGTGAATTTCGTGTCTTTTCGAGAGCAGCTTTTTTACTAGATGCCCGCCAACAAATCCGGTCGCTCCGGTGATAAGAATTCTCATCGGTCACTAATCCGGACTCGGGCTTCGCGTTTGCCGTCGACGCGGTTCACAAATTCGTGAATCGACGCGATAACGTACGAAAGCATTTCTTCCGTAAGGCCAGGGTAAACCCCCAACCACAGAGTGTTGTTCATGATGAAATCGGAGTTCGGGAGATCACCGATTACGCGAGATGGAACGTCAAGGTACGCGGGCTGCCGGGTCAGGTTTCCAGCAAACAACAGGCGAGTCGCAATTTTCCGATCTTCAAGAAATTCTATGAACTGACGCCGCTCAAACGGGGCATCTTCCCGAACCGAAATCGCATAGCCAAACCAACTCGGTTCACTGTGCGCTGTTGGAACCGGCAGCAGGAAGAACTCCTCTAGCGGCTTTAGGCCTTCGTTCAGAATTTTCCAGTTGCGTTTCCGGGCCTCGGTGAACCGGTCGAGCTTGGCGATCTGGGCAACTCCGACTGCCGCCTGCATATCGGTCATTTTCAGGTTGTAGCCAATATGGTCGTATATGTACTTGTGGTCGTACCCGTGTGGTAGTTCGCCCATCTGCCAGTCGAACCGCTTACCACATGTGTCGTCTTCGCCCGGCTCGCACCAGCAGTCACGCCCCCACTCCCTGAACGATTCGATCAGCGGTTTCAGTGCAGGGGCATTGGCGAACACGGCACCGCCCTCCCCTGTCGTTATCTGGTGCGCCGGGTAAAAACTGCATGTCGAAACATCGCCGAAACTCCCGGTAGGCCTGCCCCTGTAAGTGGACCCCAGTGCGTCGCAGTTATCTTCTATCAGCCACAGGTCGTTCGTCTTCGCAAACGAGATTACGGCATCGACATCGAACGGATTACCGAGCGTGTGGGCAATCATTATTGCCCGTGTTTTCGGGCTGAGAGCCTCTTCAAGCTGGCTTACGTCGATGTTGTAAGTTCCAAGTTCAACATCGACAAACACCGGTGTAAGCCGGTTCTGAATTATCGGGTTCAGGGTGGTTGGAAAGCCGGCAGCGACGGTAATAACCTCTTCACCCGGTCGCAACGCCCTGTCGCCCAGCTTGTGTGAAGTGAGGGCAGAAAGAGCAACCAGGTTCGCCGATGAACCGGAGTTACACAGGAACGAATGACGGACACCTACAAATTTTGCAAGCTCACGTTCCAGCCGCGCCGCGTAACGCCCGGTGGTCAGCCAGAAATCGAGCGACGCATCGACGAGATGAAGAATCTCATCTTCGTCAAAAACCTTTCCAGAAACAGGTATTGCGGTTTCTCCGGGCACAAATTCGGTTTCAGGGAAGGCCTCGGCGTAGTGATCGCTAACGAGGTCGAGAATCTTTTGACGGCTCTTACCCGGTACTTCAGCCACTTTTATCCGTCTCTATCGGTAAATCCGTACTTTCATCCGCGCTAAAAAAATCTCGATACCAGGCAATGGTTTCAGTTAAGCCCGATCTTAAATCGTTGGCCGGTTTCCAATTTAATAAATCCCTTGCCCTCGCCGTAGAAAGGTACTGCGAATGAATCTCCGCTTTGGCCACTCCGAGAACCTCCGTCTCCAGATGCTGAGAATCCATCAGGTCCTGAATTTCTGAAACCAACTCCAACACGGTAACCGGGGCTTCGTTCCCAAAATTAAAGGCCATGCCTTTGATTCGCTCTTGCTCCAGCCCTTCAGCCAGCCGGATGTAACCACTGACGGCGTCCTTGACATAGAGATAGTCGCGAACAAGCGATCCATCACTGCGTATTACCGGCGACCGGCCCTCTATGTACGCACGCACTGTTTCGGGCACAAGACGGCTCCAGTTCAGGTCACCGCCACCATAAATGTTCCCGCAGCGGGCGATTCCCACCGGCAGGTCGTATGTGCGGTGATACGCCTGCGAAATCAGATCGGCACACGATTTCGACACGTCGTACGGATGGCGACCAATGAGCGGTGCGTCCTCTGTATATGGCAGCGTGTCGTGATCTCCGTATGCCTTATCGCTGGATGCGATTACAACGCTTTTCACGCGGCCAGAATGCACCCTACAGGCTTCGAGAAGGTTGTACGTTCCTCTTATGTTCGTCTCGAACGTTGGGAGTGGTGAGCGAAGGGCAGCACCAACGATGGCCTGGGCACCCAGGTGGAATACGACCTGTATTTCGTGTTCGTTAACCGCACGCTCAATAGTCCAGTAATCCTCAAGATTTCCGTTTACGACTGTGAGCCTGCTGAAATTTCCTGATCGAATTAACTCCGATTGCGGGTCGGCATCTTTGACCAGGGCCACGACGTGCGCATCGCGGTTCAAAAGTTCACTGCAAAGCCACGAACCCACTATTCCAGTTGCACCGGTTACGAAAACGGGTACACCGGCCCAGTTAACAGAACCGTCAGGGCCAGGAACTGGCGATGCTGCGGTGGTCACTTCCACACCTTCCATGGGGCATCTCCCCGTTCCCATCTTTCTCTTAACATCTGCAAATCGCGCATGGTATCCATCGGCTGCCAGTAACCCTTATGCCGAAACGCTACCAGTTGACCGTCCCTGGCGAGGCGTTCGAGCGGTTCCCGTTCAAGATACGTCTCATCACCAGCTATATAGTCGGCCACACCCGGTTCGAATACAAAATACCCGCCGTTGATCCAGCCTTCTCCTACCTGTGGTTTTTCGGCAAAGCCGATCACATTATCGCCATCGAACGTCAGGCTGCCGAACCGTGCCGGTGGGCGGACCGCCGTAACCGTTGCCAGTTTTCCATGGGCGCGGTGAAATTTAACCAGCTCGCTGATGTTGATATCGGCGACGCCATCGCCATAGGTCATCATCATCGTTTCGCGTTCGATCGGCGAGATAAGTCGTTTGAGGCGACCTCCGGTCTGGGTATCTGCCCCGGTGTCTATCAAATCGACAGTCCAGTTTTCCTCTTGGCCCATGTACCAGTCCACGTTACCGTCGTCCAGCGATACGCGAACGCTGCTCGTAATCAAGCGATAATCGATGAAGAACCGCTTAATCATCTCTCCTTTGTAGCCCAGGGCAATCGAGAAATCATTGAAGCCATAATGGGCGTACGACTTCATGATGTGCCAGAGGATCGGGCGACCGCCGATATCTACCATCGGCTTGGGTCTCAGTTCGGTTTCCTCGGAAAGTCGGGTTCCGAAGCCCCCTGCCAGAATAATCGTCTTCATCGTCGACCTCCTACGCCAAACCGGCGCTGACTACGACTCCGACACCGATACCAATTACTACTATCCCGGCCCAGTGCTGCGGCGAGAGGGATTCCGACAGAAACACCGTCGAAAGAATCGGGATGAGAATGTACAGCATCGCCAGTAATGGATACGCCACGCTCAGGTTTAATCTTGAAAGAACTACAAGCCATCCCAGATAGCTAATTGCGTAAATTGGAATCGCAATCATTATTGCGCGGGTGGTGAGCAGTTCGACAACTAATTTCGCCGGGGCTTTAACTTCATCTGAACCTATTTCACCAACTTCGTTCATTCCCGTTTTCAGAAGAATGTGGGCCGTTGCGGTGGCGATGACGACGATGATGATTATCAGGAACGACAGCAATTATCTTTTTCTCTCTGGTCTCTAACCCGTAAACCGCTGCCGCGCTGGCTCCGTTAAACCAGCATGGTCGCGATTCATTTCGGTCAACTTCCGGTGGCACTGGCTCGAACCTGCCCACCTCGTATATTGCCCCACCCAGTTTCGATTCACGAACCGGCCCAGAGGCCATCTTACAAAGGGAGCAAAAACTGTACCGCCGTTGGCGAACGCGCGTTTTAGCCACTTCTGCGCTACGGGTATACCGGCAGGCACTCCGCCTATCATCTCCCTGCCGCACTGAAAATCTGCCACGGTTCAGATCGGCATCGCTGTAAATCGACGGGCAAATTGACTTTGGATTTTCATGCAAACTGCCTGTATCGCGGTTAATCTTCTCGTTTACATTCCGGTGTTCCATGCGTGCAATATCATGGGTCGCCTCGGGAAGTTTGCAGTCTGATCACCACCCGGCTTCGCAATTCATTGTGGGGGATTCGATAAACTCCGGTATCGCTGCCCGGGCGCCAGATATCCAATGCCACGTAAATCGAAAAAATACCAGCCGGTTCCGACCGAAATTGCGACTGATGACCGTATAGACCAGGCGATCATGTGGATCACGCTTGGCGCGTTGTTCATCATCCCGCTAATTTTCAGCTACTTTAAAATCGTTGCGGTCTTCATCGAACTGAAGCTGGTAACTCTTCACCTCGCAGCCGGACTGATCACGATTTTATGGCTCTGGCAATTAGTTTTCCGCAGAATCGATGCAAGAGCCAGAAAAGATAACCAGTTCAGTTGGGACTTGATGAGCTGGGCTGGCAGAAATCCGGCACGCTGGGCCCTCATCAGCGCGGCAATATGGGCCTTTGCGCAGGTCGCCTCGACACTACTTTCACCGCTCCCGCTTATCAGCTTCTTCGGGGGAGACGAAGCGAGATCGGGCTACAACCTTTACGACAGCATGTCGCTGCTCGTGTTATTTCTCTCTGTAGCCCTGCGATTCCGTTCCCGGCGGAGCCTCGAACTGCTCGCTTACACGCTAATAGCTTCTGGAACCGTAGCCGCTATCTATGGCATCGCGCAGCACTTCGGTTGGGACCCTATTGGAAACAACGCCGGACGCACCAGGGTTATTTCCAGTTTCGCCAACACGCTTAACTTCGGCGCTTACATGGTGATGACCATTCCGGCCACGCTGGCAATGGTTTACAGAAATCGGAAGAAACGTGGAATCTGGCTACTGGCGGTAATCGCCATCGCACTTGGCCTGCAACTGGCGGGCCTGTGGTTCTCAGGCGGTCGCGGTCCGTTCGTAGGAGCGGCGGCATCCCTTGTTACCTTCTTCGCCATCGCTGCAGCGCTTGGCCCTTACCGGTCTGTGGCGAAATCTGCTGGCATGTTCGCAATTTCAGGATTTATCGCCGCCATCATAATCGCCTTGCCCTCCCCGCAGGGAGACATAGGACTTGAGCGGGCGCGGAGCATCGGAGCTCAGTTCAGCGGGTCGGATTCGACCTCAACACAAATTCAGGGTGGCCTCGCCGGTCGGTTCAATATCTGGGGGTCAACGTTAAAACTGGCTACACGGTGGGACGTTCCTATACAAGAACCGCTGGTTAATTCTTTACTGCGACCCGCATTCGGTTTCGGGCCCGACATGTTCATTTACTCGTTCCCGTTCGCCGGCAAACCGCAAACAAAGCTATCGATTCTCGATCATGCTCACAACTACGAACTCCAGGTTCTTATGGAAAACGGGTTCGTTGGTTTATTCGGTTTTACGGGGATGGCAGGCTTGCTGTTAATCGCAATTTTTGCGATTGTTCGAAGGTTCAGAGCAGCCGGGCGTGGTATCGATTCCAGCGCAGTTTTGATGCTCGTGCTGCTACCGGCAATAATTGGCAAGCTGGTTGAATTGCAAGTGGGCGTGCCGCGGGTTTCTGACCTGGCGATGACATTCGCACTGTTCGGAGCGGTGATCGCCCTTTACGAGTTGGGCAACAGACAACTGGCAACCAATACTGCAGAATCGCCAGAGAAACGTTTATCTGGCCGGTCGTCAATGTCGCTTACTGCCTCCAACCAGATGGTACTCGGCTCGACGTTGTTAGCTGCGGTGCTGACTACGGCAGTGTTGCTGACAATTTTTTTCGGGTGGGACATGCGCAGGCTCTCGGCCAGTGTAGTGCTGGCCGCCGGGCACGATAACGAATCGATCGTAGTGCGATCCCAAACCTGGGCCGATGCTCAGGCTCAGGCCCCGGAACGGGAATCATTTACGCGCAACCTGTCACAACAGTATGTGACTGCCGCAAAGCAGCAGCGCACACTCGGTAACGACGATGAATCGATGCGCCTGATTCTGGCCGGGCGCGACCTTCTGCTTGAGTATGAAAAGCGCGATCCGTTCGAGTGGGATGCCCAGATTGGATTATCGAAAATAGTGGCTACTCTCACTGAGTGGGGGAACTTGGAATACTCACAGGAACTTGCCGACCGGTCACGCAAGATCGCCGAACTTTACCCGTCGTATCCAACTCTGGTCGGCACGGCTGCGACCGCCATGACGAGTGTCGGGCTTCACGAAGTCGCGATCGAATTCGCAGACCGGGTGATCGCTGTCGAAGAATTTACCCAGCCCTGGTCAAAAGCCTGGTATGCCAAGGGCCGGTCGCTATTCGAACTGGGCCGAGAAGAAG
>CAYLWG010000072.1:0-13674 GCA_964387235.1 uncultured Dehalococcoidales bacterium | reverse complement strand
GCAGCAGAGTAATACAGAAGACAAAGTAATAATTTTTGACACGACACTTCGTGACGGCGAACAATCTGCCGGCGCAGGTCTTACCGTTGAAGAGAAACTTCGTATTGCTCATCAGCTAAACAAACTTGGCGTCGACGTGATCGAGGCAGGGTTTGCGGGCAGTTCACCGGGCGATTTTGAAGCAGTGCGCCGAATCGCCAACGAAGTGAAGGGGCCGATCATCACTTCACTTGCTCGCGCAGTCGATGTTGATATCGACGCGGCTGGCAGGGCTTTTGAAGGAGTTGAGAGCGCACGGATACACGTGTTTATCTCTGCTTCCGACATTCACCTGATGCACCAGATGCGAAAAAACCGCGAGGCCGTTATGGATATGGCCGTACACGCGGTCGAACGCGCCAAAAGCTATGTTGACGACGTTGAGTTTTCAGCAATGGATGCCTCTCGCACTGAACCCGAGTATCTCTACACGATGCTCGAAGCCGTGATAAGGGCCGGGGCAACCACAGTGAACATCCCCGACACCGTTGGCTATTCGACTCCTGAAGAATTTGGCACCCTGATAAAGAACATCAGGGAAAACGTCCCGAATATCGATCAGGCGGTAATCAGCGTTCACTGCCACAACGACCTTGGAATGGCCTCTGCAAACTCACTCGCTGCCATTGAAAACGGTGCGCGCCAAATAGAAGGCTGCATTAATGGCCTTGGCGAGCGTGCGGGTAATGCAGCGCTCGAAGAAGTAATAATGGCAATCGAAACTCGCCCCGACCACTACGGCATCACGACGAACATCAACACGTCAGAAATTGGCAACTCCAGCCGGATGGTCTCCTCGATCTTCGGATTCCCCATCCAGGCCAACAAAGCGATAGTCGGGCAGAACGCATTCCGTCACTCGTCGGGCATACATCAGGACGCATTCCTGAAAGAGCGCACGACCTTCGAGATAATGGAACCCGATACTGTCGGCTGGCGCGGGCAGGCGCTTGTGCTTGGCAAACTGTCGGGAAGGGCGGGTCTAAGGGCACGCCTGCACGAACTTGGCTACGACCTGACAGACGAAGAGTTGGCAAGCGTATTCGTGAGTTTCAAGGACCTGGCCGACACAAAGCGTGAAATCACCGATATGGACCTCGAAGCGCTCATGTCGGAACAACACCGGATGCTCGACACCAACCGCGCATACAAGGTTGCAACAGTCCACGTCACCTGCGGCAACGACACGGCACCGGAGGCCAGGGTGACGCTGGAATGCCCGGACGGCGAGACGCGTACTGTGGAGGCCCGCGGCACTGGCCCGGTCGATGCGGTTTGCAAAGCAATCGACGAAGTTGTGAACCTCGATATCGAACTCACCGAATTTGCTGTTACGGCAGTGACCGAAGGCATCGATTCTCTGGGCGAAGTGACGATTCGGGTCGCAAAAAACGGCTCGGTATACTCGGGTCGTGGCTCCGATTCCGATATAGTCGTGGCCTCTGCCATCGCCTACGTGAACGCAATCAACCGGCTACTCGCCATTGGTGCCCAGGACCGGTCGGCAGCCACAGGCGCCGTCTAGTTGGCGACCCGCATCTGGTAACACATAAAGAAGCGGCACTCTTCTGGGTGCCGCTTCTGCGTTACTATTTCTGTTCGCCTTAGTTCGTTTTGCACGTTTTGTTTTGGGAGGGTTACTCGCACATGGTCAAAACCATGTTTGAAAAGATCTGGGAGAGCCACGTTGTGGTCGAGCCCGACGATCAACCGGCACTCATCTACGTCGACCTACACCTGGTTCACGAAGTCACCTCCCCGCAGGCATTCGAGGCGCTCAGGCTCACAAACCGCAAGGTGCGCAGGCCCGATCTCACCGTTTCCACGGTCGACCACAACCTTCCGACCGACGAAACCCGTGCGGAAACCATCAAGGACCCTATAGCGCGTATACAGGTCGACACTCTCAGGAAAAACTGTGAAGAGACCGGCGTAACGCTCTACGATGTCGATTCACCCGCCCAGGGAATCGTGCACGTCATCGGTCCCGAGCAGGGCTACACCCAGCCCGGCATGACGATTGTTTGTGGCGATTCCCACACGTCAACTCATGGCGCGTTCGGGTCGCTGGCATTTGGTATCGGCACATCCGAGGTCGAGCATGTACTGGCGACCCAGACCCTGAGGCAGCGAAAACCGAAGACTATGGAAGTCCGGTTTACCGGTGAACTGCAACAGGGCGTTACCGCTAAAGACATGATCCTTGCGGCTATCGGCGAAATGGGCACGGCTGGCGGTACTGGCTACGTGATCGAGTACACCGGCGAGCCGATCAAAAAACTTGATATGGCTGGCCGAATGACGGTTTGCAATATGACGATCGAAGCCGGTGCGCGGGCAGGCCTGATCGCCCCGGACGACACGACATTCGAATGGATGCGGGGCCGCAGGTTTGTGCCGAAGGGTGAGGACTTCGATAAAGCCATCGAAGAGTGGCGCGAACTTGCTAGCGATGAAGGCGCCACCTACGACGCGCTGCTGGAGATCGACTGCGACACGCTCGAACCGCACGTAAGCTGGGGCACAAACCCCGGCCAGGTGGTTCGTATCAGCGACCGGGTGCCTTCGCCGGAAGATTTTGATGATCCCGCCGACAGGTCATCGGCTGAACGTGCGCTCGAATACATGGACCTCAAAGGCGGCATGGCTATCGAGGATATAAACATAGACCGGGTCTTCATCGGGTCATGCACTAATGCCAGGGTCGAGGATCTCCGTGCTGCTGCCTCGATCGTGAAGGGGCACAAAGTTGCGTCTACGGTACGGGCGCAGATAATGCCGGGTTCGACTCTGACGAAATTGCTGGCTGAAAAAGAGGGACTCGACCTGATCTTCAAGGAAGCAGGTTTCGAATGGCGCGAGTCGGGCTGTTCGATGTGTCTGGGGATGAACCCGGATATTCTCGTGCCGGGCGAACGTTGCGCTTCGACATCGAACCGAAATTTTGAAGGTCGTCAGGGCAAAGGTGGCCGCACTCACCTGGTAAGCCCGGCCATGGCCGCTGCAGCCGCCATCAAGGGCCACTTCGTGGATGTCAGGGACTGGGAAGCCGAATAATGGCCGATTCACCCGAGGAGCCAACACCAGATTTCGACCCGCGACCGCCGAGTCAACGGCGGAGCGCTGGTGATGAGGCTGACTCGGATTCGTCGCCTCGCAAAAGGCGTCGATCTCGAATCGATTTGAATGCGTCCCCCGCGCGCAGCAAAAGTAGCTTGATGGGACGAATCTCAGGCCGATCCGAGCTGGAGCAGGCCAAGATAAAAAGGTATGACCCGTACTCATACGAATCGAACGGCAAGCAACTGAAGTGGCTCATCGTCGCACTGTTAGTCTGGACGGTCATCGCGGTATTCCTTGCATGGCAGGACAAATCTACGGCGGCGATGCTTGTCGATCTGCGCGACAGGGGGTTCACAAGTGTTCCTCCGACCCAGTTTTCAGGCCAGGGTATTCTCGAATTCGCCGCTCTGGAAGGGATTGCCTGCAATTCGGAATTTGATATCGCGGCCCTGACACCCGAATGCACAAGGCTCGTCGATGCCCAGAGCGAATATACCGAGGTCAAGGACAAGGGTTCACTCCTATTCGTTCTGCTTATGGCAATGTTCCTTGTCAACATATTCGCGTTCGGTTCATTTACCCACCGCGCCAGCAGAAACCTGCTGACACTCAAAAGCAAAGACCAGGGATTCAGCCCGGAAAAAGCAGTCTTCTGGTTTTTTATCCCGGTGTTCAATCTGATTAAGCCCTGGCAGGTCTACCGAGAGTTGTTCAGGGGCAGCGACCCCGGCGTGACGACAGAAGACGAACTGGCCTGGAAAAAGAGCGGTAAAGTGCCCGCTATCGTCAGTGTGTGGGCCGGAATATTTGTGGCTGTTTCCATATTTAACTCACTGACTGTCGGGCGGGTCTGGTATTCAGTCCGCGAGACTGTAGACGACGTAATTCTTGCTCATCAACGGCTGATAATTGCGGATTTATTGCTCGTGATTCTTGGAATTGCGGCAATAATCGTAGTTATCGAACTCGACCGTCGGCAGGAAGCCCGCCACGCCAAGATAGGCGATATAACGGTCACTCCACCGCTTCCGGTAGACCCGCTTGAAGAGGCACTAAAAGAGGGCATTCGGCGTAAAGAGTTGGAAAACAAGAAATCCCGTCCACATTGATATCCGCCCATGCGAAGAACGAATCGAAAGGCAGCTAAATTGGAAAAATTCACAAAACTTACAGGTATCGTTGCGCCGCTTGACCGGGCGAATGTCGATACCGACCAGATAATTCCAAAACAGTTTCTGAAGCGAGTCGAGCGGACTGGCTTTGGGGAGTTCGCTTTTTTCGATTGGCGATACCTTGAAGATGGCGTGCCTAATCCCGATTTCATACTGAATGAATCCAGGTACAGCGGGGCGAACATTCTTGTAGGTGGTCGTAATTTCGGTTCCGGTTCGTCACGTGAGCACGCCCCTTGGGCGCTTATGGAAATGGGCTTCCAGGCGATAATTGCCCCCAGCTTTGCCGATATCTTCCGGAACAACTGCATGCAAAACGGACTTTTGCCGGTAATTCTCGAAAGTTCCGAAGTCGATACGGTAATGGCCCGTGCGCTTAGAGGTTCTGGCTACAAGGCGACCGTTGATCTTGAATCCCAGACAGTTACCGACGATCAGGGCTTGAACGCCAGCTTCGATGTCGACCCGTTCCGTAAAAACTCGCTTCTAAAGGGACTGGATGATGTCGATGTTACATTGGACTACGTCGAATCGATTACCTCTTTCGAATCGCAGCGCGCGGCACGCTGGTAGACATTTACTCTCGGTTTTCACGCTTGTCGAACATACAGGTGGTGGGCGAGCCTAACCGCTGGTAGAATTCGCAAGTTGTTTTGGGGCATGGCCCTTTTCAAAGCCACGAAAGAAGAGCCAATAGATGGATGTACGGATCGCAGTTCTCGGTGGTGATGGCGTCGGCCCAGAAGTTACGGCCGAGTCTGTAAAGGTTCTCGACGCGATCGCCAGTCGTTTCGGGCACGAATTCACCTACATCACTGGCATCGTCGGTGGTTGTGCCATCGATGCAACTGGAGCAGCCCTCCCGGCCGACACCATGAACATTGTTCTTGGTTCGGACGCTGTGCTTTTTGGCGCGGTGGGCGGCCCGAAGTGGGATAGCCTGCACGCGAAAGTGCGACCCGAAGACGGCATTCTCGCATTGCGCAAAGGTCTTGGCCTTTTCGCTAATCTCAGGCCGTGCAAGGTATACCCGCAGCTTGTCGATTCATCGCCATTACGACCCGAACGACTCGTCGATGTCGATTTCATCATGGTTCGAGAATTAACGGGTGGTCTCTACTTCGGTAAGCCAAAGCGTCGGTGGGAGAACTCCCGTGGACGAAGAGCCGTCGACACGCTCGCTTACTCTGAAAAAGAGATTGAGCGGGTCGTCAGAATTGCGTTTGAGCTGGCCCGTGACCGGAAAAAACGAGTTCACTCGCTCGACAAGATGAACGTGATGGAGTCGTCAAGGCTCTGGCGTGAAGTTGCGACCGAGGTCGGCATCGAGTACCCGGATGTCGAGTTGATTCATATGCTTGCCGACAACGCGGCGATGCAGCTAATTACGAACCCGGTTATTTTCGATGTGATCGTTGCCGAGAACACTTTTGGCGACATTCTTTCCGACGAGGCCGCGGTAATCAGTGGTTCACTGGGAATGCTTCCCTCTGCTTCAATATCGTCGTTGCCTCCCAAGCACGGTCGCCGCCGTCGTGGCGGAAAACCGGCACTGTACGAACCCATTCACGGTTCTGCACCCGATATCGCAGGCAAGTCGGTGGCGAATCCGATGGCATCAATTCTCAGTGCAGCGATGCTCCTCCGCCTGTCGCTGGGACTCAACGAAGAGGCAGACGCCATTGAGAACGCTATCGATGCCGTACTGACAGAAGGCTATCGGACCGAAGATATCGCATCCAACGGCGAACGGGCGCTGACGACGAGCCAGGTGGGCGACATGATCGCTGGACTGATCGTCGGTTAGGGCTGGGTTTTAGGGCTGGCTTGTCTGAGGATCTGGTCAGTTTTGCAATGGCCCGGATGGCACATATCCCTCGAGTTCGTCAAACCTGTCGCCCCATAGGACTGTGTTCGGATTGAAATCTTCCCACGCCCAGTAGAAGGCCGAAACATAGGGTGCGCGTTGCAGCAACGTGCCCCTGAGCGGACCTCGAACGGCAACTCCTGCCTCGATGTCCCAAATGGAACCGGTCTCCACGTCCCGAACTTCGCGTGTAGCCGTTAGTCCGTCAACCTCAGTCAACCCGTCGGCATCGACGATTTCGAAAGTCAAAACATCAGGCAGGTCGTTCGGTCCGCTAAATCCCTGTCTCGGCGATCTCAGGAACACGTCGATAGCGCGGGTGTCTTTATCGGCGAACACTGCGACCGGGAATTCTCCGACCCATTCGTTAACGACCCCCACGATTGCAGACGAAGCAAAATAGAAGCCGGTTGCCGCATCGCCAATCGAAACCCCAATCACGAACCTGTCTATCGCAAACCGTGCGCCGTATGTGAGATCGGCCCGTTCATCGATGAGTACTTTTGTATCGGGATGTTTGCTAAGCCATGTTTCCCATGGGACCAGTTCGAACGGCAGGAGAGTTAGCCGCGTGCCGGCCAGCTCGCCATCTATGGCTGTGCCCCATGGCTGCGACCAGAAACTTTTTGTCTCCCAGTCCCACCACGTCATCGCGCTCATATACAGCACGCCCTCGTTTCCGAAGGTGTAGGCCTTTCCTTCGATTCGCCGGTCATGCACGAGACCGGTGTAGCAAATCGGTCACCAGGTGACCAGCACCGGGGTGCCGCCAACCTCGTCGTTGACTATTTCACGTATCCGCATCATCCCAACCGGGTAGGCACGGGCGTCGCCGTTGATTTCAAGCCCCATCACAAGCTCTTTGGGTTTCAGGGTCGCTTCGTTCGGGGTGACGAATTTTGGCGTATAGACCGGGTTGATAGCGTCGCGCGGAATCCGTTCTTCTTCGTAGTAATCGAACTCGCCCCGAAGGTCGGCTTCTCGGATGAGTTCGCGAATTTCCGGTGCCGGGTTAATTTGGGCGAAGGCGTCAGTGTTGAATTCTGGAACAACGATTTCGCCCACGGGAACGGCTTCGCCAGATTCTGAGCCTGAGCCCAAGCCCAGGTCCGGGCCAGAGACTTCCTCTGCCGCGTTCCCGCTCGTTACCTGCTCACGCTCGGGCACTGATGTCGTCGTCGGTGTGCTTCCCGATGTGCCGGGCGAACAAGCGGTGACAACTACGGCCATCAGCGCCACCGTACCGAGCAACATCGCACGTTTGGCGATATCAAGCCGTAACAATTTAAATTCAGCCATGACTATCAGATGCCAGCAGCACCGTTCTCGTTGCAGAGGCTGTCATTACAGAGTTGCCTGCTCCCGTTTGTTAGCTCGCGAACCCGGCCCGCGAGCTAACAAAAAGAATGATTAATCAGGGTCCATGCCCGCGAAGTCCTCGTTGAAATCGATTTCATGGGCGGCAAGAAACTCGGGGTCGAGGTTGATCCCGAGGCCGGGGCGGTCGGACAAGTACAGGTCGCCTTCTCTGATATCGAGCGGGTAGTCGATCATCACGTCGTAGCCCGACAGGTCGTACCGTGAAGTTTCCAGTTTGTAGAAGTTGGGTACGCCCATCATCACCTGCGCCCCGGCGATCACGTTGATCGGCCCAGAGGCATCGTGCGGCGAGATCGGCACATAGTATGCCTCGGCCATCGTGGCAATCTTCTTTAACTCGGTTATGCCGCCAGTCCAGGTGACGTCTGGCATGATGTAATCGGCAAGATTATTCTCGAATATCGGCACGAAATCCCACCGGGTGTGAAGCCGTTCGCCAACCGAAATTCGGGGCGAAATATGTTCCCTGACCTGCTTCAGCGCCTTCCAGCTTTCTACCGGTACTGGCTCTTCAAACCAGAAAATATCCCACTCGGCCATCTTGTTAGCCAGTCGAATCGCCGTCGGAACGTTGTACATACCGTGAGCGTCGATCAGGAGTTCGATATCTGGGCCCACTGCCTCACGGGCGGCCGCCACGATATCCATAGCCTTGGATTCAGCCTCGGCGCTGATCTCGCCATCTAAGAAACTGGCGTTGCCGACATGGAGGTTGTGCATCATCGGGTCCATCTTGAAGGCACGGTGACCCGATGCGACGATCTCTTTTGCAGATTCCGTAATCGACTCAGGGGTTTTCGGCTCCGGCGGGTGTGTGTACAGGGCTATCCTGTCGCGAACCGCGCCACCCAGCAGCTTGTAGATCGGCTGGTTCAGCACCTTGCCCCGAATATCCCACAGCGCGATATCAAGACCACTGATGGCTGCCGACGTTGCGCCGCGGGTGCCGACATACGTCATGCCACGGAAAATCTTATTCCAGATTCGCTCGATGTCTTCGGGGTTTTCTCCAACGAGCCATTTTCCGATCTGATCTACAAATGCCGAAATCGCACGGTTGGCGACCGGCCCCGGATACGTGGTAATCTCGCCCCACCCGGTGATGCCTTCATCGGTATCGATCTGGATGAAAACGAACACCCTGCCCTCAGTTGACCTTGTTTTGCTGGCCCCAGGATTATCGTCCCACGGAACTTTTACCACCCACGACCGGGCACTGGTTATTTTCAAATTCTTTTTCCCCTGAGCTTGCCAGTTATTTTCCTGGCTCAAATACGTGCACCCGGTTACGTGAGGGTGGATTCCCGATGATTATCTGCCCGAATTGTCCGGGGTCAACAGCAAAAATCCTTGACACCGCCCCGCCTCGGCATAAAGTACGCCCGGCTATTGCCACTTTTGCGCCATCCGGCCCATCCGGCCCATAAACGAAACGACTTATGACCAACCAGCTATCCAGAACCGATCTCCAGGCTGCACTGCCCGATCTCGAATCAGACCAGCGACTGAGCGGTATAGCTGGCGAGGCCACGGTATTTCGCGATAAGTGGGGCATTCCTCATATCACCGCCGAAAACGAACCCGACCTGTTCTTTGCCCAGGGCTTTGTCACCGCGCAGGACCGGCTTTTCCAGATGGACTTCGACAGAATGCGTGGTCTTGGAAGGTCGGCTGAATATCTTGGGCAACTCGGGCTGGAGCAGGATAGGTTGATGCGCAGGCGTGCCCTTCACAAAGTTTCTAAGCTTGACCTCGCGATCTGCAGCCCGGAAGCAAGAGCGATGATCGCAGCCTATACGGCCGGTGTGAACGCTTTTATCGAATCGGCCGAACCACTTCCTGTTGAGTACAAATTACTCGACGCAAAGCCCGAAAAATGGCAGGACTGGCATTGCGTGCTGGTCTATAAGGTTCGCAACACCGCCGAGGGTTCGTTTCAGGGCAAGCTCTGGCTTGCAAAACTTGCCGCCAATATCGGGCCCGAACGTGTGGCGGCGATATCGCCGGGCAGCCAGCCGGGGGCGTTGATGACTGTGCCGCCGGGCGCCGAATACTCCGGGCCTGCGCTGAACGCGATCGAAGAGTTGACGAACGTCGTAAATGCGACTGCGATGCTCCGAGAAACCGATGGGGGATCGAACGGCTGGGCGGTTTCCGGTGATCGCACGGAGTCGGGACTACCGCTTGTTGCAGGCGATTCTCACCGCGGGCTCGAAGTTCCGAATGTTTACTACCAGGTGCATCTGAAAGGGCCGGGTTTCCAGGTGCTGGGCCATTCGATTCCGGGCGTTCCAACGGTGATGCACTTCGCCCACAACGAACACGTTGGATGGGGCATGACACATGGCGGGGCAGATACCCAGGATCTGTTTGTGGAGCAGCTCCGGCGCTTGTCTGGGCGAGGTGACGGCAAAGTCGAATACCTGTTCAAGGGCGACTGGATTGAGGCCGCAGCATCTTCAGAATCGATAATAATTCGCGGTAAATCGGGCAATGGCGCGGAACGGGTCGAGCGGGTCGAAATAGTCGAAACTCATCATGGGCCGATCATAGCTGGCAGTGTCGATTCGGGCTGGGGTATCGCGATATCGGATCCGGGATCAAGAGATGGCACAAAGTGGCTCGATGCTGCCTACGACGCGATGAAGTCCCACTCTGGGGATGAACTCGAAACGGCATTTGATAACTGGACCGACCGCGTAAACAACTATCCGTATGCCGACGTTCATGGCAATTTCGGCTACCTGTTCAAGGGGCGCGTTCCGATTCGGCCTTCATCGAACGGCTGGGGGCCGGTTCCGGGCTGGACTGGCGAACACGAATGGAACGGCTACATTCCGAACTCCGAATTGCCCCGATCTAAAAACCCCGATTCCGGCTGGGTAGTGACATGCAACCAGCGCGTAGTCGGTGATGATTATCAGTATTACCTGACGCATATGCCCGGCACCGATTACCGTGCGCGGCGCATTCGTGATCAGATTGCCGAACTGGCAGACCAGAAAATCGGCATCGCCAAAATGTCGTCGATTCACGCCGATAGCATTTCGATTCCGGCAGGCGTGTTCGTTCGAGCTGTCGCGGAATTGGAAGACCTGAACGAAATTTACGCTGCGGTGGCGGGATTGCTTGCCGGTTGGAACTGCGACCTGAAGGTGGATTCTGCAGCCGCCGCGATTTACGGCGCGTCCAGCAGGGAACTGAACAAACTGCTGGCGATCCGGGCGTACGGGTCGTTGTCAGGTGGAGTGACGGGAGATTCGGTTGATGCCGGTGCAGAAGATCATCTCCGGCGGCAGCTTAAACCAGATTTTATTCACAGGTTGGGCGCGGGCAATCTGCCAGAAGCGAACTACGGGTTCGAAACGGGCGATCTTGTCGAAGTGGCCTTCAAGTCGGGCGTCGAATACCTTGTAAACCGATTCGGAAGTAACTTCGAAAAATGGCGCTGGGGCGACATGCACCGTACGGGCCATGTGCATCCTCTTGCGGGGGCGTTCCCGCAAGCGGCTCTGCGGCTGAACCCGCCATCTGTCGAGGCTGCCGGTGATGGCGACGTGCCGTTCGCAAGTGCAAGTCCGACTCCGGCAGAGTTCTCGATCAAAACCGGGCCGATCAACCGGTATATCCACGACCCCTCGAACTGGAGCAACGGGCGGTGGATTGTACCGCTGGGTTCATCGGGGCATCCCGGCAGCCCACATTTTGCTGACCAGCAGGAGATGTGGGCGAAAGTCGAGACCATTCCCCAACTCTGGGACTGGGATGAGATAGCTACAAGTGCGGAGACAACCCAGCACCTGTTGCCGGAATAGACCCGGCAGGCAATCTCTCAACCCGTTTACCTCTGGCCCTCCCGGGGCGATGCGATTGCATGGAATCGATTTCGTCTGGGTTGGTTACCGCGCGTTTACTTAAAAACCCTTCGAAAATACATGCGAAATTCGTAACAGGCAAGACGATTACCTACTCTCGTCTAAGTAATGCCGTAGTACGACGTAATTCGTAATAAAAACCTGATACCTGCGCGAGTCTCATGCGCTCAGGAATGTAAACAACTGTTTATATGACGATATCCGTCGCAAATATGGTATTATTGAATAAGTCCATCGGGTGGGTAGTAACGAATCCCACTGGTAGGACGCTAGGCGGTACGGAATCCGTTTAGGAGTTTGTAGGGAGTAATGGAATTGAACAACGTCATCCACCTCGTATTCAGTCGTCTTGGTCACGTATTCGACACACGATTGGTGTCGGCGCAAGAACTGAACCAGGCCATCTTGCTTGGAGAACCCCTCGCACGACACAGCCACTACCGCACGATTAAACCCCTGAGTTACCAGATCGTCTAAGGCCTAACCTCCGGGCCATAAGACGGTAGTCAAAACTGCCCAGCACGCAGCACGCTGTTGGTGCGGTAAAAAAAAGAAAACCCTCGATCCTGTAAACCGAGGGTTTTCTTTTGTTCGTAGTAGGGTAGGCCGCGCCGGTCGTCAGTGCTCTAATGCCATTCACGTTCGTCTTCGACACTGCGGATATTTCGCGGTGGGAACGGAGCATACGGATGTTCGGCCAGCTTTGTCTCATCGATCTCGATACCCAGTCCCGGCCCGGTCGGCAGTTCGATATAACTCTCATGCGGCTCAAGGTAGCCCTTCGTCATGTCACGGCAAACATCCTCGACACTCACGAAATACTCGTAGATGAGGAAGTTCGGAATCGTCGCCGACGCATGTACCGCGGCGGCGCAGCCAATCGACGTCGAGTTGTAACCGTGCGGTGAAACACCGATGTAGTGGGGTTGGGCCATAGCGGCGATATGGGTCAGTTCAAGAATCCCGCCCGTATTGCAGACGTCTGGGTTAATTATGTCGACGGCCCGCTTGTCGAATATCTCCCGGAAGTCGTTACGGGTGTAGTGTGCCTCGCCTGTCACGACCGGGATGGTCGTCGCTTCTTTCACCTCTTTTATGGCATCGATGTTGTCGGGTGGGCACGGCTCTTCGAACCAGTAGGGATCGTACTGCTCCATCTGTTTCGCTACCCTGATGGCGTTCATCGGGGCGAGCCTGCGGTGAACCTCGATGAGCAGGTCTACTTTGGGCCCAACCGCCTCTCGCACTTTCCCCACGGTATCGCTGGCCTGAGCAAGTTCGTGGCGGTCGACGTATTCTCGCCACGGCCCGGGGAAGGGGTCGAACTTCAGGGCGTTAAAGCCACGTTTCTCGACCAGTTCGGCAGCCTTCTGGGCCACTTCATCTGGCGACCCTCCAGCCCAGCCATTAGCGTAGACACGGATACGTGGCCTTACGGGGCCACCGAGCAGGTTGTATATCGGCTGTTCCAGTGCCTTGCCCACAATGTCCCACATGGCGATTTCGATGCCACTGAGCGCACAATGCAGGTCCATAGCCGATCTCTTTGTGGCGAAATCTTCGTGGACCACGTGCATGAAATGGCGGATATGGAAAGGGTCTCGCCCGATGAGGTAACGGGCGAGTTGGTCGATATGAGTTTCGATCTGTGTGTCGCGATCGGCCTGTGTGTAGGCCTCGCCCCAACCGGTGATTCCCGAGTCGGTCGAAAGCTTCACAAAGATAAAATTTTTACCGACTCCGGGGTTCCACTTGATTACTTCGATATCGGTGATCTTCAATGTTCCTACTTTCTTACTACTAACGCTCTGGCATGCCCCGCGGAGCTCGCGCGTGCGACCAAGTCCCGATTCTATCGGGACGCCCGGAGCTAACGCCAAAACTATTCGAACTTGACCAGCGCACCACCAACTCCCTCGATATCGATAGCGACTTCGTCGCCGGGTTTCACCCACTGGGTTTCGACAACACTGCCCAGCATCACGATTTCGCCTGCTTTAAGGTGTTTGCCCCGTGACGCCACAGAGTTCGCCAGCCACGCCAGCGCCTCGAACGGATGACCGAGAATGTCGCCGGTCGTACCCTGGCCCACGCGCTGACCGTTGATAGTCATGTGGCCAAGTGCGCTCGCAAGGTCCGGGGCGTCCTTTGCCAGGGTCGGCTGGCTCAGCACGATTCCTGCGGCGAAAAAGTCGTCGGCGATAAGGGATGGTGTATCGACGGTCTTGTAGTCGGTCCACCGGTCGTCGACGATCTCTATCGCGCCAAATAGCGCGCT
>CAYLWG010000071.1:0-13795 GCA_964387235.1 uncultured Dehalococcoidales bacterium | reverse complement strand
CAGCAGGCGGTGTGCGGAAAAGGGGGGGCCAAGACCAGGCTGTGGGGCGTTCACGGGGGGGACTGAGCACGAAGATTCACATGATGACCGATGCGAACGGCCAACCCATACGCTTCATCCTTACCGGAGGCCAGGCCGGGGACGCACCGCAGGGCATACCCCTCCTGAGCGGGATCAAGGCCGACTACGTGCTCGCAGACAAGGGATATGACAGCGACGCAATTCTGAGCTTCGTCCAAGGGCAAGGAGCCATCGCCGTCATACCGCCCAGGTCCAGCCGGAGGGTCATTCGGACGTACGACAAGGAGGTGTACAAACAGCGAAACCTCGTCGAACGGGCCTTCAACAAACTCAAGAACTGGCGCAGGATCGCCACCCGCTATGACCGGAGAAGCCTCTACTTCATGGCCGCACTCCAACTGGCCTCAGCCATAACATGGAGTACCTAATTGTCGATTAGCCCTAGGCTATCCACAAACCACCGCAGTCGCCGGTTTCGATCCTGATGTAACCCCCAAACTGTCAAGTGCCTGGAACCAAATCGAAGCCGCTGTGGCGTATGTCAAAAAACTGCCGCTGATGATCGTCACTCACCCAGGTATCGACAGAGGAATATTTGATCGTGGAACCGGCAATAACTTCGTTTTTACGGAAGATTTGACCAATCCCGCATGGCCTCTTTCTCCTCAAATACGAGGAGCCATCAAATCCTGGAAAGCATTTATTGATTCGAAACCCGAACGTCCAAAGTTGCGTTCCGAAACAGGTACAGTAGCCGCGACCGGGCTTACTCTTTCCAATCGACATCTCAGGGTGCTGCAATACATCTCTGAAAATGAGAATTGCACAGCGAATGACGCCGCGTGGGATTTGAATATCGGAGAACAGCGGACTCAGTTTTTTGTTGACGAGCTAAACGAGGCAGAATTGATCGGCGTTTCATACGGGATGGGTCCGCCAACATTGCATCTGGAACCAAGCGGTAGAAGTGAACTTTTTAAGCGAAAACGACTCGATTAAATGCCCACAGTCCAGTACAAAAAAACTTTACCCATAGTCTCCGAACCTGACGTACTGGTTTGCGGCACCGGGCTTGCCGGAATTGGCGCGGCTGTCGCTGCTGCTCGTAACGGAGCGTCGGTGCTGGCGATTGATCGGATGGGGTTCGCCGGGGGGTTCTTCACGAACATCATCGGCTCGGCATTCGACGGGTTTGTTTACGAAGGCACCGGAAAACCTGTTGTTGGCGGACTTGTTTTCGAAATGCTCGAACGCATGGGCGTTGTCGAACCGGGGCAGGCCCCACATTTGTCGTACAACGTGAACGGTGACTTCACCGAGGTCGAAAAGCACCCCGACCGTGTGATTCCTCGCACCGATCCTGAACTGTTCAAAAAAGCTGCCGACGACGTGCTGACTGAATCAGACGTGCGGTTGCTGTTCCACACACAGGTTTCGGACGTGATCGTGAAGGGCGACCGTATCGATACGGTGATCGTCAGCAACAAAGACGGGCTGGTTGCCGTGAGGCCAAAGACGGTTATAGATGCGACCGGCGATGGCGACGTGGCGGCGTGGGCTGGATGCCCATACGAAAAAGCCGACCCTCTACAGCCCATGAGCCTGCACTTTCGAATCGCGTTCGTTGAACTTACGTTTGAGCTTCGCCGAAAGTGTGCAGCGGTATTGGAAAAGGCACGAAACGAAGGCAAGATCGGACTATACGGCGGTCCGTGGCCGGCGACTTTCTCGGGTCGTGACATCTATTTCAACGTAATTCGCACTCCAGGCGACTCCACAAACCCCGACGACTTGACTAATGCCGAAATACAGGGCCGCCGCGACGCATGGACGATGTTTGAACTGTGGAAAGAAGAATTACCCGAGTTCAAGGACGCCTACTTCTTCACGAGTGGCCCAACTGCCGGAGCACGCGAGTCACGCCGGATAGTCGGCGATTACACATTGACGGGCGACGACATAAGACAGGCGAAGCGTCAGGACGATGTGGTGGTGCTGGGCGCCTGGCGAATCGACCGGCATCCCGAAAAAGAGACCGGTTACCACAACATGCCGCTCGTTCCGCCATACGATATTTCGTACCGGACGCTGCTTCCGCAGGGAATCGATAACCTGTGGGTGGCGGGCCGGTGTCACTCTGCTACGTCAGAGGCTCTGGCATCGAGCCGAGTTACGGCAAATGCAATGGGCATGGGCCAGGCTGCGGGTACGGCTGCAGCGATGGCATCTTCATCGAATACTATTGGTGCAAGTAGCCGGGCAGTGCCGATCAAGGAGTTGCAGGACCGCCTGCTGGCCGCAAACGTAATTCTTGATTCAGCATCGGCCATGCAGGGCCTACCGTTTGACCAGATACCCAGATAAAGAGGAGAAGCCGGTGACGACTGGTGGAAGTAACGCCGACGGCGAAGATCGTGATGATCGCGAGGACGAGGGGCGAAGCGATCACGCCGGCCCTTCGCAAGAAAAAATCGAACTGAAGTTGCCAACACTTCCCCCGGTGATCTTCGGTATTCCGATGGTGCTGGGCGCACTTGTCCACAAGTTCATATGGAGCGGCGACATTATCGACGGCACTCCCGGACTTGTTGTAGGACTCGTTCTGGTGGCCGCCGGGCTGTGGATGATTTACTGGACGTGGAGAGTGATGCGGGCTCACGGCGAGCATCCCGAACCGCACATCTCAACTGAAACGCTGGTGACCAGCGGCCCTTTCAAACGAACACGGAATCCGATTTATTCGGGTTTTCTGTTGATCGGTGCGGGTATGGCTATTTCGCTGAACGCGATGGCGATGCTGGTGGCGGTTTTCTTTGGCGTGGCTTTGCTTTCCGCGTTGGTGATCCGCAGGGAAGAGGCATATCTTGAACGCAAGTTTGGCGAGGTGTACATCAAGTACGCAACAAAAACAGGCCGCTGGCTGTAGGGGCGGGGCTGCGGGCATCCAAATCCTCAAACCCGCCAGACTGATTTAGCGATATTCATCGACGCGGGTAATCTGCGGATTCCGTGCAACTACCCTCATTCTGGGCTTGATTGGCTCTGTTGACATGGCTAAATGCGCTTCGTACTTACGATAGCCTTTTCGCCCGCCGACCCCGCCCCGGGTCCCTCGACTCCGCCGACTCCGCTCGGGACGCGTTACCTGTGTGCGCAAATCCAACGCGTCCCGACCCCTGCGGAGGGACCCGGGGGGACGCGGGCTCATAGCGCAGATAGCGCAGGGCTATCGCGCCAGAACCCGTCTGACAACGCCCCCGCCGGGCATTGCCACGGCTGTCGCGGCCAGCAGACCCATGCCGAGGCTGATCCACAGCGCGATATCGTAGCTTCCTGTCGAATCGTATATCTTGCCGGCAAGCCAGACGGCGCTGGACGCACCGAACGGCATCACCGCGAACATCGTGCCGTAAATTGTGCCGAGACGCCTGAGGCCGAAGTTATCGGAAGTAACAGTGCCAGTGAGCGAGATAACTGAAGTCCATGAGCTACCAATAATTACGACCCCGAGAATCGCCATTGGCAGAGCGTTCGCCATCAGCAATACTGCGTAACCGAGTCCACGGACCGTGTAAGCGATGACAAGTAATCGTCTCCTGCCAAATCTATCGGCCAGAAGTCCGAACCCCAAACCACCTGCAAGCCCGGCTATCCCGACCGTGGCAAGTGCATATGCGCCCTGAATGGCCGTCGCGCCCAGATCACCTGTGTAGGCGATGAAGTGGGCATTCACGAAGCCCATTGTGTAGCCTCATATGAAGAAGCCGAGCGTCAGTCGCCAGAACAGCCCCGTTCTGCAGGCCTGGCCGAACGACATTCCCACGTTGGGATCAGCCGACGCCCGGTAAGACTCGTCCTTCCCCGCCACTGCAAACCCATCAGGTTCATCGGCATGCTCTCCGGGATCGGGCTTGCTCTTGAGAAACAGCAACATCAAGGGCAGTGTAAAAAACACCAGAATCCCTGCCAGGATCAGGTATCCCTCTCTCCACCCAATGAACATCACCGCCAGTGCTGCAATGGGGACGAGAGCGGTTTCACCAGCGGCCGAACCCGTTCCGGCGAGCGACATTGCAAGCGCCCGGCGGCGTGTAAACCAGGCCCCGACGATCTTGGCCGTGGCAGCCGGGGAAGCGAGAGTGAAGCCGATACCCATGATTACGAACAGGGCATACAGGTGCCACAGTTCCTGAATGAACGACATGCCAGCCAGCGCCAGCCCGCCGATCAGTACGCCTATTGCTACGATCCGTTTTGGGTCATACCTGTCGGCGAGCATGCCAGCTATGGGCCGCAGGGCACCTGTGGCGAGCCCTGCCACGGCAAGTGCCCCGGCCATCGACGCTCGGCTCCACTCGAATTCTTCAGTTACCGGTCTGAGAAACACGCCGAACGAGAACCGGGAGCCCGCGCCACCAAACAGCATTAGCGCGGTGCCGAGTACGACTATCCAGCCATAGTGATGTTTTTTGAGGCTACGGATATTAATCTCGTTAACTACTGTGGTGCCGGTCGTATCGTTTCTACCGGACGGTGCTTTTCAAAAAGAGACGGCAGCGCAGGATAACTGTTCCCTGTTGGTTACTGCTGATCCCCACGGATTTTGACTGGCCCGAACTGGCAGCCACTTGGCACCGTTGGCCTCGTTAACCTCTGCCGAATGTTCGCAGGCCAGATAAAAAAATAGCAATTAAAGAAGGGACGACCGAAGTCGTCCCTTCCTGTGTTCACATTTTTGCGTTCCGACACTGTCGTCGGACTGCGTGAAGCCTTACTTTGATGCTGCCGAGCAGACGGTGTCGATGACCAGCTGGGTGACGACGTATGGGTCGCAGTTGGCGTTCGGGCGTCGGTCTTCGATATAGCCCTTGCCCGCCTTATCGACCTGCCACGGAATTCGGACCGATGCGCCACGGTCCGACACACCGTAAGAGAACTGGTCGAACCGCTGAGTCTCGTGTTCGCCGGTAAGCCGCAACTCGACACCAGCGCCGTAACCGGCCATGTGCAGTTCGGGCTTGCCCGGTGCGCCTAGAGCTTCGGCGGCGGCAACACATGCGTCGATCGATTCGCGCATCTCGTTGGTAGAAAAGTTGGTGTGGCAACCTGCACCGTTCCAGTCGCCAGGAACTGGCTTGGGGCTGAGGGTTGCTGAAATTGGGATGCCCTTGGGGCCAAGATAATCTTCAGCAATTCGGTACAGCAACCACCGGGCAATCCACATCTCGTCGCCGATGAGAGGGGCTGTTACGGGGCCGATTTGGAACTCCCACTGTCCGGGCATAACCTCGGCATTAATTCCCGAGATATGAAGCCCGGCATCGATGCACGCCTGCAGGTGGGCATTTACAACTTCCCTGCCAAATATTTCATCGGAACCAACACCGCAGTAGTAGCCTCCCTGCGGGGCCGGAAAACCGTTGTCGGGCCAGCCAAGCGGGGCCAGGCCTTCGAAGAAGGTGTACTCCTGTTCAAGACCGAACCAGGTGTCGAGGCTACCGTACTTTTCAGCGGTCGCTACACACTTTGCCCGCGTGTTGGACGGGTGCGGCGTCATGTCGGTGAGCAACGTCTCGCACAGTACGAGCTTGTTGTTGCCGCCACGAATCGGGTCTGGAGTGACAAGGACCGGATTAAGAACTACGTCCGACTGATCGCCAGTTGCCTGGTTCGTTGAGGAACCATCGAAACCCCAGATGCCGGGCTTCTTATCGTCTGCGAACACCTGTGCCTTTGATCGCAGCTTGGCGGTCGGCTGTGTGCCGTCGATCCAGATGTATTCGGCTATATAGGCCATCGTTCTTGTTCCTCTTGTTATCACCGCACTATGCAGGTCCTGCAACCGTACGTGGGGCGGTCTTGTCACGCCGGTATCGAAATCAGGTCTGCGATCTGGGCAGCGCGCATTCTACTTGCGTCGTGGTCTTCCTGATAGCTGGCAGGCAGTTGCCCATTCTCTATAGTTGAGCCACCGGAAGATAAGGTATATGACTCGTGTTTCAAAGATGTTTCAATTTCGGCTCGATTTTATGAGCGCACGGAAACATATTGAAATCCTCACGGTGAACGTCGACCGGGCTTGATTGGGGCCACATAATCACCACATGAACCCGGAACACCTGGAATTACTTAGCGGCACTGCCGAAGACCTTGTCCTCTGGCACCGAAATCATTCGCCGGAGCAGCTGGACCTAAAGGGCGCTGATCTTTCAGGCAGGGATCTGCGGGGCCGTAATTTCACCCGCGCAATGCTTGATGGGGCCGATCTATCGGAAGCGAACCTGGATGAGGCGGTTTTTACCGAGGCGAAACTGAGGGGTGCGAATCTCGCCGGGGCTTCGATGAAAAAAGCGACTCTGCACCGTGCGAACTGTGCCGGGGCCGACCTGACAGGCGTCGATCTCGCCGGTGCAACGCTATACCGGTGCGTTCTGCGGGATGCGGCGATCACCGGTGCAAACTTCAAAGCGGCAAACGTTTTCAAAGTCGCATGGCCCGAAGGCGTAGACGTTCCTGCGAGAGGTTAGGGGCGGAGTTTAAAAAGCCTCCGGTTGCGCAGGCCTGTAACGGCCTGACCCTATCCGTCCAGCCCCCCGGTCACGCGCATGAGGGTTTCCTGAACCAGCAGTTCGTGGTCGAGCGTGCGTAGCGGTTCGGACTCCCCACGGATGTTGCGGACGAATTCGGCGAAAGTGCCGACATAGCGGGGCTGATCTTTGATTTTTACGATGTTCACGCCTTTCTTGTATTCGGCCTGATCGGTTTCGAGAGTCAGGCGAATCGTGTCGGCTGGCTCGAACGGCTCCATAATCGCTGAACCCTTTGTGCCGTAAACCTCGAACCGCCTTGCCATCGGGCGCGGCTCCATCGCTGCGATATCGACCGTTGCAATAGCGTTGTCGTACTCGAAAACACCAAGCGTGTTGTCCATCATGCCGGGTGTTTCTGAAGCGGCGTGTTGCAGGAAGCCTGTCACCTTGTTGGGCCGTCCGAGAATCCAGACGACCTGATCGATAACGTGGCCTCCGAGATCGAACATGACTCCCCCCGAGTGGTGCGCCAGCCCTTCTCGACCGGTAAAGATTCCCTCGGGGTTTTTCTCTGGAATCCATGTGGACATGTGCGCCCGAATCTGAAAGATGTGTCCGAGAAAACCCGATAGCGCCCAGCTGGCGATTCGCTCGAAACCGTCGTGCTTTCGGAACATGTAGCCCATCTGCAAGAAAGTGCCTTGGCGCCGTGCCTGCTCGACCACCCGCTCGAAATGTTGGAAGTCGTCGCCGGCTGGCTTATCGTAAAAAACGTGTTTGCCAGCGGCGACGATTTCTTCAGTGAATGCAAGGCTTTCCCGGTTCGAGCCCTCTGACGAAACGGCGACCACCGAAGGGTCATCGAGGAACTCGGACGGGCTGTCCGCGAACCTGACCAGCCCCCATGCCCCATCGCCGGAACCCTCGACCTGCTTGCGGCGAACTGGGTCGGGTTCGTACACGCCAACCACTTCGACTTCCGGGTGGTCGAGCATCACCTGAAGAACACCCTGCGCATGGCCGTGCTTTGTTCCGTACTGGGCCATTCGCAGTTTTTCTGTCATCGGGATTTTTACTCCAGCGGCTAAAAACATGCCTGTGGCTTTAAGCGTGCCTGCGGCTTCAGGCATGCCTGCGGCTTTAGGCACTGATTTCATGAGCGCGCGCCGGGAAGTGGACGAACGCCGCCGCAGTCTACGCCGGGTGCGGCTAAACGTGAACTGGCATACTGGCCGTGTCAGGCGTTTCGCACGGCCTCGATGAACGCCCGTATCCGGTCGGGGTCTTTCACCCCATCGGTTTCAACGCCGCTTGCAACATCAACGCCCCAGGGTGAGAGCAGGGCGATTGCACTCCCGACATTATCGGAGTCGAGTCCACCGGCGAGCAGCACGTTATCGAGGTTCGCGACTCCCTCAGCGACCGTCCAGTCGAACGACTTTCCTGAACCGCCGGGCGAAACCTTATCGAAGTGATCGAGAAGCACTATGCGTCCGGCATCGAGATGAGGCGAAACGAGATTCCCCAGTTCTTCCGTTGTTGTACCCGGCTTTACTCGTACCTGCCTGAAGACAGGCAGTTCCATCTGTGCGACATATTCATCGCCTTCATCGCCGCAAAGCTGCACAAAATCGAGACCAGCCAGGCCAGAGGTTTCGTTCACCCAATCGGCATCCTGATTGCGAAACAACCCGACGAGCCTTGCAGTTTCAGGCGTGCGATCTCGGTTGCGCTTGTAATCGGCGATGATCAGCGCACCCTGTTCCGGTTGGAGTTGCCTGCGAACTCCTTCGACGAAGTTAAATCCCAGATAATCGGCACCCGCGTTCGATGCCGCCAGTGTCGCCTCCACACTGCGCAGCCCACAGATTTTTATTCGAGTGTTTCTGGTTGGCACGGTGTTATCCGACTTCCACAGCTGCCATCGCCGTTACCAGTTCGCTCAGATCGCCACCGGCCCTCATTAGTGATTCACCAACTAGCACTGCATTCGCCCCGGCATTGCCCATGCGCTTAACGTCGTCAGTCGTTTTCATTCCACTTTCGGCCACCCGAATACGGTCGGCGGGTATCTTTTGGGCCAGTTCTTCGAATACCGACAACGACGTTTCGAGCGTTTTAAGATTTCGATTGTTGATACCGATGATTCGAGGCTCGACTTTCATGGCTGATTCGAGTTCAGCCTCGTCGAATACTTCTACAAGTACGTCCATCCCCATCGAAGTCGAAAGAGTGAACAAGTCGTTATACTGCTCGGGATCGAGGATGGCGATAATCAGCAAAATGCAATCGGCCCCGACAGCCCTGGCCTCGTACACCTGGTATTCATCGACGATGAAATCCTTGCGGAGCACGGGCACGCGCGAACCATGTGCAATTACCGAAACTGCAAGCAGATCATCGGTCGAACCCGAGAAATAGTCCTGCTCGGTAAGCACCGATATTGCTGCTGCACCCGCGTCGCAGTACAGGCTCGCACGATTAGCAGGGTCGAGGTCTGGGTCGAGCATTCCCGCCGATGGGGACGACCTCTTCATCTCGGCGATCAGCGACATGCCGCCCCTGCTGCCAATGGACCTTTGCAGTGAAAGAGGCTTGCGGGAATGTTCTGCGATACCCCTTATTTCGTCGAAGCTGCGATTTTTCTTCGCATCCTCGATTCGTACCAGCCGCTTTTCGACGATTTCTCCGAGTATTCCGGGTATTTCGATCAAGATTGCTCCTGACTGATTTTGACCAGTAAGTTGAGTTTGGCCTGTGCCGCCCCCGAATCGATAGAGTCTTGTGCCATCGCCGAGGCCTCCTGAAACGCCGTGGCCTTTCCGGCTGCCATCAGTGCGGTTGCCGAATTCAGCACGATCACGTTCCGGCGGGAAGTTTCGGGCGAAACTGGGGCGTTGTGTCCCCCGCCTTCACCAGCGAAAACTCGCTTAATTATATCTGCCGAGTCTTCTACCGAATCGGTAACCAGATGATAGCGCTTGCCTTCTGGAAGCCCAAAATCGGCGGGTCGGGTCCGGCGGCGCTTCACACCATCTGAATTCACCTGGTAGATAAGGGTTTGACCTTCGATATCGACTTCATCACCACCAGATTCGGCATGGACGATAAAAGCATATGTGGTTCCGAGTATCTCTAAAGCCTCGGCGATTTTTTTAGCGAATATCGCGTCGGAAACACCAATAACCTGCCGTGTGGCCCCGGCGGGGTTTGTTAAAGGCCCCAGAAAGTTGAAGATCGTGCGTATTCCGATCTCAGGGCGTAGTGGCCCGGCGAACTTCATCGCCGGATGAAACGCCTGGGCGAACATGAAGCCGATTCCCGCTTGATCGATGCAGTTTTTTACGGCTTCAGGCCCAAGCATTATGTTTACGCCAAGAGCCTCAAGTACGTCGGCACTGCCCGATGAACCCGACATCGCCCGATTGCCGTGCTTGGCAACAGGCACTCCGGCTCCTGCCACAACGAAAGCTGAAGCTGTGGAAATGTTGAACCAGTTGAGCCCGCTTCCGCCCGTGCCGCATGTGTCTATCGTGTCGGTGTCAACGTCGATATGGAGCGAGACTTCTCGCATCACGCTCGCCATGCCTGCGATTTCGTAAGGCGTTTCACCCTTCATTCGCAGGGCGGTCACGTACGCGCCAAACTGTGCCGGAGTCGCTTCGCCCGACATGATGGAACGCATTGCGTCGGCGGCGTCATTCTGCGATAGGTCAACCCCGTCGACTGCTGCCTGTATAGCCTGCTTGATGTTCATTTGGGTTTTGTTCGTGTAAAAGGTTAGATGGCGTCAGGCGGCAATAATATTTTGTTGACTGGTTACCTGGTAACTGTCCCAAAATTCCTTCTGGTGGCAGAGAACGTCGACCGAAGCCCGTTTCTCGGCGAAACTGACCAGCCGAAAATGGTCATTCTCGTATCTTCAGATTCGAGGCGGGATACGAGGTCGATGTCATTTTGAACCTGCTTGTCCTGAGCGGAGTCGAATGGGATTCAGAATCTCTCTGGCGAACGGCAACAGTTCATACGAGTAACGTGAGATCTTCGAAATGTACCTCGGTTCAAAGCGCATTCGAGGGAGATTCTGAATCAAGTTCAGAATGACAGTGATGATATTAATGCTTGTACCCCCTGACTGGGCCTGACTCACAGAATGATCGGCTAACTGCCTTTGAATCGATCTGCCTGTGCTTGGAAAGTACAGATTGACACCTTCCGCGGCCAACGTATTTTGAGATGGTTTTTTAGTCAACTGCCCTTGCCAACTGCCGAAGGCTTATCAAGGAAATTTTGTAGCAGCTGCTTGCCATCTTTGGTCATGATCGATTCGGGGTGAAACTGCACCCCTTCGACATCCATTTTCCGGTGCTTGATGCCCATGATTATGCCGTTTTCGGTTCTGGCCGTTACGTCGAAAACATCGGGCACGGTTTCTGGCTCAACGGCAAGCGAGTGGTAGCGCACGGCTTCAAACGGTTGCGGAAGTCCAGCAAACACGCCCTGGCCATCGTGAAGAATCGGCGAGGTCTTGCCGTGTC
This sequence comes from uncultured Dehalococcoidales bacterium, assembly GCA_964387235.1. Taxonomy (GTDB): domain Bacteria; phylum Chloroflexota; class Dehalococcoidia; order Lucifugimonadales; family Lucifugimonadaceae; genus Lucifugimonas. Next base: position 2,706 of record CAYLWG010000071.1, on the reverse strand, counting down.
GTATCTCGCCCGCGCTCTTAACCACGCCACCGAACGCCTGCGCTATGCACTGGTGCCCCAGACAAACGCCAAGAACCGGCACTTTTCCGGCGAAGTGTTTTATTACATCAACGGATATACCGGCATTGTCGGGTGTTGAAGGGCCGGGCGAAACCACTACCCGTTCTGGATTTAAAGCAGCGAGCTGTCCGATAGTGGCCTTGTCGTTGCGAACGACTTCGACCTCGGCCCCGAGTTCTGAAAGATACTGGAACAGGTTGTAGGTGAAGCTATCGTAGTTGTCGATTAATAGAAGCATTGGTTTTTACTCGGCTGTAACCGCTATTGTGGCAGTGTGGGTGGGTTCGGAAACTGTTTTACTGCTTCGCCAACTTCGATCGCGTATCGCTTCAGCCCGGGCGATTGCGAGTAACGGTGCTTTGGCCTTCTGGAGTGATTCGAGATTTTCTGCCTCTGGCATCGAGTCGAAAACAATGCCTGACCCGGCCTGAACGTGCGCGGTGCCGTTGCGTAACCCGATTGAGCGGATGATGGTCCCGGTATCGATATCGCCATTCGCGCCAAACCATCCGATTCCGCCGCAGTACGGCCCGCGACCCTCGGGCTCAAGTTCAGCGATCAATTGCACAGCGCGGATTTTTGGCGCACCTGTGAGAGTGCCTATCGGGAACCCGGCCCGGAACGCGTCGATGCCATCGTTGCCCTTCGCAAGCGTTCCCTCGACCCGTGAAACAAGGTGCATGACGTGAGAATAGCGTTCAACGTGTTTGAACGAGGTGACATGAACCGTCCCGGGCACGCAGACCCGCCCGAGGTCGTTGCGGGCGAGGTCGACCAGCATTACGTGTTCTGCCGATTCTTTCTCGTTCGAAATCAGGTCGGCTTCGTTCTGGAGGTCATCCTCGGCTGTCATCCCGCGCGGCCTGGTCCCGGCTATCGGGTGTACTGAAACCGCACCATTCGTTGATCGCAGCATCAACTCTGGCGACGCTCCGATCAACTGCATGTCACCGAGATCTAGCAGGTACATGTATGGCGAGGGGTTCATGGCCGTCAGCTGTTCGTAGATGTCGATTGGGTCGGCATCGGTGTGGACTTCGCTGCGCTGTCCGAGAACGACCTGTATCAGTTCGCCATCAATGATCGCTTTTCGTGCCGAGCGCACCATTTCCGTGTACTCCGTACCGATTGGGGGAGGGGGTGCAGGTTGTTGGCCGGTTGAAGACCGCATCCCTGATGATTCTGTCAGCTGGCGATTGCCCGTTACTGATTCAAGAGTCCGGCAGATGCCTGATATTCGATTGGTCGCCGCGTCATAGTGGTCTATGCCCGATGTTTTCGGGGCGAACACGATGATGTGGAGCCGATCCAGCAGGTGGTCGAATACGAGTAACTCTCGAGGAAACACAAACGCCGAAAGTGGCGAACCAGTGGGGTCTGGTCGTAGATCGCCAACCGACGGCTCAAAATGTTTGATCGCCTCGTAAGCCACGTATCCGAACGCTCCGGAAATCAACCCCGGCAAATCATCGAACGGAGCGACAGTTCGCAACTCGAAACGCTTCCGCAATGCCTGAATCGGGTCAACATCTCCGAGGCTCTCGTCGGGCCCCGTGCGCACGACGCTTTCAGCAGCCGGGCAGACATACGAGTAGCGCGAAGCCCCGGCTTCGGGTGATTCCGATTCAAATATGAACGCAGCCCGCCCCGTTGCCGTACCAGCCCCGGTAAGCACCCTGAACGCCTCGATTGGACGGCAACCGATACCGTTGACCACGCCGTGAACTGGCACGAAATCGAACGTTTCCGAAGCCGCTGCGAAATCAGAAAAAGACGTTCTGAAGGTCAGGTCAGGCACCCGATGACTCCTCCGCGTGATCGATCGCCCGCATCAACGCACCCAGCTTGTGCAGCGTCTCCTCGTACTCGGTCTGAGTATCGCTGTCGGCAACTATTCCGCCGCCCGCCTGCAGGTAGGCAACGCCATCTTTTAGCACCATCGTCCTCAGAGAAATAGCGGTGTCCATGTTGCCGGTGAAACTGAAGTAACCGACCGCCCCGCTGTATGGCCCACGCTTTTCGGGTTCGAGTTCGGCGATCAGTTGCATAGCGCGTACTTTTGGAGCGCCCGAAACCGTCCCGGCCGGAAACGCCGCCTTCATGGCGTCAAACGAATCATATTTTTTGGACAAGTCACCGGTGACGTGCGAGACGATGTGCATCACGTGCGAATACTTTTCGATCTCAAAACTCTGTGTTACTTCAACTGTTCCCGGATCCGAAACCCGGCCAACATCGTTGCGGCCTAAATCGAGCAACATCACGTGTTCGGCGACCTCTTTTTCGTCGCTGATGAGTTCTTTTTCAAGTTCATCGTCATGCTCGGGTGTTGCGCCGCGCGGGCGTGTTCCGGCAATCGGGTGAACGGCCATCTTGCCATCGATCACCTGGGTTAGCAGCTCTGGAGAGGCCCCGACGATATGGAAGCCGTTCAGGTCGAGAAAGAACATGTACGGCGAAGGGTTGATGGCCCGCAGCGACCGGTACAGGTCGAACGGCTGGGCCGGAGTGCGCCGGGCGAGTCGCTGAGAGACGACTACCTGAATCACCTCGCCGTCCTCGATGGCCTGCTTGCACTTTTCGACCATCTTGCCGTAGCTTTCGCGTGTCATGTTCGGCACGTAGGGCTGGCCGGTCGATTCGCCG